>JACRPY010000004.1:0-300000 GCA_016222945.1 Methanobacterium sp.
GAATTATAAAGATAAATACCCGTATAACCAGAACCAACCACCTGATTACCACTTAAAGTAGATGTAGGACTATCCAATAAACCTATTCCTATTTCACCATTATTTGCCACATAATTATTGGAGAAAACGGAGTTGGTGTTGGTTAAAAGAACACCAAACCGTTTATTATTAATAATAGTATTACCATTGAAATTACCATTAATTGCATAATGACCCTCATAATTACCATGAATACCATAATTAGAAAGACCATTACCATCCAAAA
Organism: Methanobacterium sp.; assembly: GCA_016222945.1. Taxonomy (NCBI): domain Archaea; kingdom Methanobacteriati; phylum Methanobacteriota; class Methanobacteria; order Methanobacteriales; family Methanobacteriaceae; genus Methanobacterium; species Methanobacterium sp. Next base: position 266 of record JACRPY010000004.1, read on the forward strand.
CCAAACCAGAAACAACCACATCACTACTCCACACATCAACCAAAGTATGAATACTACGTGTAGCCCTTAAAACTGCACCACCAGGATTAGCTGCAAACAATTTCCACGACTCTAAAACCTCAATAGGTTCATCCACACTATAAACACCATCCCTAAAAATAATAGTATCACTATAACCCGCAACACCCAAAACAGACTTATAATTACCAGGATTAACATAATGAACATCAGCAAAAACCACACCACTACAAAAAGAAAACACCAACACAAAAAACAAAAAACCTTTTATAAACACTAAAAAACGCTTCATACCCACCAAACCATCCCATTACTAAACATTCATATTATAATCATAAATACTAACATTACACAATAAATACTTAACGGTAATGACTTTATATAACATTACAAAAATGAGCTGATCTGAATTTCGTTTTAACAAATTATAAATAATAATAGGGTAATGGGCATTAAAAGAAACAAAAAAGATGATTTATTATATAATGTCAACAAAATAAAGATGAAATAAATTCAAGGAATATAAAATATTAAATTCGCGATTACTTCTCTTGAACATGTTTTAAAATCTTTTTCATGGCTTCTTTATCATTTAATCCGCCAACACGGTTTACAAGCCGCGACATTTCATTGATCCTATTTAAATATAATTTAGAAGTGTCTTCATTAACCTTATCTATTCGGGTTAAATAAACTAAAGATTCAATAATAGCAAAAATAGCCCTGTTTAAGGGTTTTACACATTCATTTTTAGTTATAATTTCAGTTACTTGGGCTGTTATTATATTGAGCTTGGATTTACCAATTTTATCTTCTTTTTGAACTTCTTTAATGTCTTTTACTTCAGCATTAAAGAAAGCATCAGTATTTTCAATATAGAAACCATTCTCATGGAGTTTGAATTTATCAGAAGATAGGTCTCCAATAGTACATTCTACAAAAATAAGGGGGTCTTTTAAGATATTTACAGTAAATATCTTATTTGACTTAATGTTTTCTACAGTTTGGGTTCCCTCATAAAGATATAACACAATTTCGTTTTTATCTTTACAAATAACACCAATAGGTGCAGCATTGGGAGTTTTATCAGGATTTTCAGTACTTAGCACTGTTTCATAAAGTAATCCTTTTTTCATTCCAATAGATGTGAGATCATGCATATAATCGCCTTTATTTTGCAACATAACCGGTTAAAGTCCCGTTTATTATGCAATCAAAATTAATTTCTTTATCCCATCCAGCTGCTTTAAACATTTCCATATAACTTAAACCGATCACTTTACCTTCTTTTTTTAGAATTTTAGCGATAAGATCATTAACATCTTCTACTTTAAGGTTTGATTTAGGCATTGAAAGACCTCCGAGAAGAGCTACAACATCTGCTTGAGGATCAGCATCTTCTGAAAGTTGCATTCCATGTGGTGTGAGTTCTATTTTCTTTGCACTTGTAATATCTAATCCCGTAATGAAAACAGATTCTTTATCTCGTACAGCATAAGCGAAAAGCTCAGCAAAGGGCGTACAAACACCAGGCATTCCTACAAATGTTATTTTTTCGGCATTTTTTACCTCTTCTTTGAATGCAACGATATTCCCATTTAAACCTTTAAATTTACTAACATTTTCCATAATCTCACCAGTTTAAGTTATTGTTTAAATTATTATAAATTTAATTACATTACTAATTTCAAAATAAAAAAATTAATTAATAGGTCATTTAAATAATGCTTTCTACATTATTCATACTGAAAAAGGGAGATACATGTTAAATCATCCGTATCGGTCGCTACCTCTTAGGAAAATATATATAACGTAAGCAATAATGAGCACGATGATTACTGGCAGCAGCCAAATGAACAAATTGAATGCAATCACTGCGAGTATAATAGCTATTATTATATATACTATGTCTTTAATATCCATACAATTAAGTTAGAGTTTAATATATTTATATATTTCTAATCGTAATAACGTAGTTTACTAAAAAAATATGAGTTTGAGGATATAACATGAAAATACTGGTTGTAAACAATCATGGACAATATAATCATAGAATTCACAGGACATTGCACTATTTAAAAATTCCTTCAGAGATAATTCCTAATTCCACTGCAATTACAAAAATAGAAGAAAAAGAACCTGCAGGAATTATACTTGGAGGCGGTCCATCAATAGAAAGAACAGGAAATTGCTTTAAATATGTGAAAGAATTGGATTATCCAATTTTAGGAATATGTCTTGGTCATCAAATCATTGCAGAAGCTTATGGCGGCGAAATAGGAGCTGCAGGAATAGAAAGCTATGCAAAAATAGAAATAGACATAAAAGAAGAAAATGACATTTTCAAAGGCTTTGGAGATAAAATGAAGGTGTGGGCATCACACAAAGATGAAGTTATAAGTTTACCTCAAGATTTTAAATTACTTGCAAGTTCTCCCATATGTGAAATTGAAGCCATGAAACATGAAACCAATCCATTATATGGAATACAGTTCCATCCGGAGGTTTATCACACTGAAAACGGCCCTAAATTATTTGAAAACTTTTATGAAGCTTGTAAAAATTATTCAAAAAAATAACCTCAATTTGAAATAGAATTAATTCATTATTTTAGATATTTAAGGTCTAAAACGTAATAATAATGATTTCCATCTTTAATCAACATAGATTTATCAATTATTTCATTCCATCCTGTTTTATTTTCAAATAAAATTACAATTTCGTATTTTTCATTGGTTACAGGTAATTTTGATTTTATTTCTTCTAAAGAATTTGCTTTATAAACTCTTTTTGTAGAATATGAAAGTAATTCTGGAGGATTTTCAGGTATTTGCAAATCTGGAGAGAAAACTATGTCATTATAACCAGTATTTCTTTCTATTGACGTGCCAATATCTTTACAGTAACCATCTACCTGCTGAAAAACATTTTTATATTGGGAATGTTCCTGGGCAATTAAGACTCCAGAAACAGATGAACTAACTAAAAAGATAAATAAGAAAATAATCTTAACCTTTTTAGCTGTCTGGTCTGTTATTGTACATATATTCTTTAAAATAAAATATATTAATATTGGTAAAAGAATAAATGGCACTGTGGCAATGAAAGGAGATAATTTAAGTATGGAAAATTGATGAAGAGCGGAATGATTTTTAAAAACAAATATTTGTAAGATACAGGGAATTATTAACATCCCAATTAAATAAAGAATCTTTTTAACATCGTCATCTACTTTTTCCCCCTTTAAATAAATAAAGACTAAAAATATTAAAATTCCTGATAAAACAAATATGCTAATGATAAATGCATATTCCACTGAATTTCCATATGCATAATTAATATTTTTTAAAATAACATCCATAAATGGCCATGAACCAGTTGAAGTGCCAGTATATTCTCCACTTCGTTCTAAAAATTTTGATATAGTTTTATTTACAGAATTAAGCATGTAAACTTGTAATATAAAAAGAAAAACAGCGATTATAGGCATTAACCAGTATTTTAAGCTTTCAATAATAAAATTTAATTTGCCATTGTTCCATTTTATCTGGGATGCAATTAAACGTTTTATATAAACAACAAAAACAACAAAAACAAAGAACCAATCTGTTAATACTCCATAAAACGTTAAAAACGCCTGAAATATAGTTATAATGGTTAATGATCTACTATCTTTTTCAACACTGGATCTTATCACTTCTAAAAATATAAAAAGGACAAAGGGAAGAATAATGGCTTGATCAGAGAAAAATTCATTTTGATGCCAGTATAAAGTTCCAGGCAGTAAAAGTTCAATCATTATGGGAATTATAGAAAATAGAAACGCGTTTAAATGGCCAATCCTAAGCTGTAATAAAAAGAAAAAGATAATAAGGGCCAGAATAAAAGCAATAAAGAAATGGTTAGTTCTATTATATTTCATAACCAGTGCATGTGACGGTTCTTCTTGATTTATTTTACTAATTATATATATTGGTATAATTGTGCCTGGAGGATAAGAAGTGTAGGGATCTCTGCTTTCTAATGTGGGGAATTCAATAGAACGGGGATTTTCAAGCATTGCAAACTTTAAACTAACTGGATTTTCCCTATACCAGTTTTTAGTGAATTTTACTGTGCTGCTTGTGAGCCATTCATTTGAGTTGTAGGAAACGTCCCCAAAATAAGGTTCTCTTATTTTTATAGTGTATTCAAAAACAGTGGTGGTAATAGCTAGAAGAAGGAGAACACATAAAAATGATTTAAATAAGTTTGATTTATAATTAAATCCCATAAACTTACTTAAAATTTAAATGTATTTATTATTAACTATTTTTCTTCATGGTATTCTTCTTCAGCGTTAATACTCCAAAGATTATCCTTTGAATTTACATTATTCATAATATTTTCAACTGCAGTCATTGCAGTAAGCATAGAATGGTCCATATTGTTGTAACGATGCATTCCATTCCTTCCAATTAAAAACAGATTTTCAAACTTGTCAGTAAATTCTCTAACGTCATTGAATTGTTCATAAGCTCCAAAATAGGCAGGATAAGTCTTAGGAACTCTGATAACCACACTGTCCAGTACATTTTCTTTATTGATTATATCTATTTTTGCTAGTTCATCTATTGCAAATTTGGTGAAATCATCATCTGCCATTTTCCATAATTCATCTCCTTCATTACAGAAATATTCAAGCCCAATCCATGATTTACTATCGTCTTCTAATAAATATGGGCTCCAATTATTAAATATTTGAAGTCTACCTAGTTTTACGTCACGTTCCTGTATGTAGATCCAGTTATCAGGAACAATATTGTTCATGGTCTTTTGTTTAGTCGTATTTTTAATTTTAAGTTCATTTAAAAGTAAACCAACAGTAATAAAGTCACGGTACATTAAACCAGAGGCAATATTTTTAATATTCGATGGTGCTTCCATAGACTGGATTAAATCTTTAACTGGCATTGTTGAGAAGTAATAATCTCCTTTTTCAGTCTTTATTTCACCAGTTTGGACGTCTTTTATTTTTATTCCAGTTATTTCGTTATCTTCATGTTCAATTCCAATAACATGGCGATTATGGTGTATTTCACCACCATTTTCTCTAATTATTCTTGCAACTTCTTCCCACATCTGCCCGGGTCCAAATTTAGGGTACATAAATTGTTCAATCAAGCTTGTTTCCACTTTTTTCTGTTCTATTGAGGAATCCCTTGAAAATTTGCTTTTTACTGCGTGAACAATGGCTTTTGTTATGGATAATCCTTTTATTCTTTGAGCACCCCAATCTGGGTTAATTTCATCGCAATTTATTCCCCATACTTTCTCTGTGTAATCCTTAAAGAAGGTTAAATAAAGTTCTCTTCCAAATCTGTTTATAAAAAAGTCTTCAAGAGATTTTTCTTCTTTAATTGGAGATAATGAAATTTTAATATAACTTAAACCAATTTTAAGGGTTCTAATTAATCCAAGATTAGAAAAAGTGTTTAAATTAAGTGAAATAGGGTAATCAAAGAAGTTTCTGAGGAAAAAAATCCTGGAAAGACGTCCACGGTTTAACATTACCTTATCCTCTTTTTCAGGATCAGGGGCAGCAACTTTAATAGTTTCAGAAGTTCCTATTTCTCTTTTTACACATTCTTTAGAGATAGGAATGGCTCTTCCAATTTGGGCATCGTCTTTTGCTGGAGCGCCCTGTAATGGCATTATATTTTGCCACCATTCCATAACTCTGTCATTTTTTGAAAAAAACCTGTGACCACCAATATCTATCCTGTTACCTTTGTATCTAACAGTTTTTGAAATTCCTCCAATGTCTTCGGTCATTTCATAGATAATTGGTTTAATATCAGTTTTATCCAGTAATTCGTAGGCTGCAGTTAATCCTGCAGGTCCCGCACCGATTATAATCGCTGTTTTTTGGTTCATATTGATAATCCCACCTAATTGTTGTCATTGAACTAATGATTTATCACCAGCAAAATGATGTCAAATTAAAATATTGTGTAGCTGAATTCTCCTAATTTCATAATTTTATCTAAACAATGTAATTTTTCTTGCAGAGAAATTCCAGAATAAGACTAAACTTGCCGTAATAATTTTAGAAAACAGATAATAAAGAGTTATATATTCTGTAAAAAACCACATAAACAGTACAGTTAGGCCAAGTCCTATTACTCCAATAACTGTAAAAATTGTAAATTCAGACCAGATATTATTAAGGGTACGTTTATTGAAAACCCATTTGATACTCAGGGCATAATTTGCTATTAATCCTAAAATAAACGCTATAGCAGCAGAGAAGAGATAATAAATACCAAAGTACTGGGTTAATATAAATAATGAGCCAAAATCTACTATAAATGCAATTCCGCCTACAAATATGTAGCGGAAAAATTGGATATGAGTGTTATCAGTTTGATTTTTTATCAATTTATCAATTGTACTTTCTTTTGTATCATTCATGTAATAATCACCTTATGAATATGTAATAATAAAACAAGTAACTGTTTCAAACATTACCAGATTGAAATTAAATCAATTTATAGATTTGTTATCTGTTAATATATAAATATATAATTCATGGGAGCTACTTTAAAAATAGCTTTTTGGACATAAACAATTAGAAATCTGTAATATGATTTAAACTATTGAAAAAATCAATTTTTTAAGGCTTTAGTTAAGTAAAATAGCTTATTATAAATATTAAAAGCGTAATAAGCAGGAAAATTACTGCATAAGTTATTATTATCAGATTTAGGTTTTCACGAACAGCATTTAAAACTTTATTATCAATATCATCAAAATTTCTTATTTTAAATAACATTAGAAACAGTAAAGGGAATATAGGGATGAAATACCTTCCTTGAATACCATCTATTATAGTTTGCCCAACTACAGTCCATGAAATATATACAAATGCACATACAAGGAGGAAAATTATAATGGCTGTTGCTAATGAAATTAATTTCTGTTTTTGTGTTACAATCACCTTGCTTTTATCTAACAATGCTACAGGAATTATTGTAAGTGCATAAAATCCTAACCACCATAGAGGTAATGGAATATCAAGCCAGAAATTACCTACAAATAATAATTGATAAGAGAGACCCCTGTAAAAGAATGTTTTTACAAGTATGTAGGGAAATCTCAATGGATCTCCTAAAATATAAGCTATTTGGCCAGATATGGAAACCTGGGGCACAATTGGAACATAAAGATTTTTAACAAGGAGATTCCAGGCACCACTTATTATAACTATAGATAGAAATAGAAATCCTGCCATTAAAAACATTTTTTTTCTACTCCCGAACTTTTCTGAAGGAATAAGGAATATCAAGAGCAATAAAACAAAATATATTTGTTTAGATAATGCCAGGAGCAAAAGAAGTATAAATAGAATATAAATGTCTTTTATATTTATTTTCTTTTTATTTTCTTCAAATGCATATTTAAAGAAGATTGCAACAATTAAAAAGGATAATCCCAGTATAAAACTGTCTGCTGAAAGTGATGCAGCCTCATAAAGTGTCATGGGGATTAATGCTACCATGAAAAAGACCCATTTTTGAACAGGAGTGATTCTAATTGCAAGATAAGTAAGAAAAATCCATACAAGTAAATTAGCCAGCCTTCCAAGATACATCAAGATTAATGGGGATAAATTAAACAATTTTCCAAGAGTTATGGCAAATGCAGAGATTAAATATGGAATTGGAGGATAGGTGATAACTGCAATTCTTGAAATATCCTCAAAAACTCTATCTTTGCTATTAAATGGGATATAAAGAAGAGATGTTATGTTAAATTTGTCGTCTCGATCCAGAATAAAGGAATTCCATTCGTTTGCTACTTTTTGGGAGGTAATCTGCACACTTTCAGGAACGTAAACACCAGATTTATCTCCTAATTTTTCAGGAAGTACATGTCCTTCGCTTACGTATAAAGCCCTGTAAAAATGTTCATATTCATCTGGAACCTGAAAAGCAGGTGTTGCAACGAGAAAACCAAGTCCATATATTAATGCAATTATAAGAAATGCAGTTTGGGGTTTGATATCTCTGAATTTACCCATCATTGACATAGATTTTACATTTATTTTTTACTTATATAAAAACTGATGTTTTGAGAAGTTGAAAGTTATTTCATTTATTTAAAATAGAAATACTAAAAGATTATAAACATCAATAATGATATTTTTAAAATAAAAACATTTTATTATTAATAATTATATTTTAACAATCTAATTAAGGTGAAAATATGCTTGATCCATCTGATTTTATAAAGGAGTCAATTGAAAAAATTAAAAAAGAAATAGGGGATGAAAAGGCAATAATTGCTCTTTCTGGTGGTGTTGACAGTTCAGTTGCATCTGTATTGGTTTCAGAAGCAATTGGAGATAATCTTGCTGCAGTATTTGTTGATCATGGACTTTTACGCCAGGGAGAAGCAGAATACGTACAGAGAACCTTTGAATCTAGACTTAATTTTCATTGCATCGATGCAAAAGAAGAATTTTTAAAAAAGCTTGAAGGAGTAGAAGACCCTGAAGATAAACGTAAAATAATAGGCGAAGTGTTTATACGAGTTTTTGAAAGAGAAGCAGAAAAAGAAGGGGCTAAATTTTTAGTTCAAGGCACCATAGCTCCGGATTGGATTGAAAGTGAAGGTAAAATTAAATCTCATCACAATGTTGCTTTACCTCATGGATTGGTTTTAGAACTGGTAGAGCCAATAAGAGAACTTTATAAGGATGAAGTGAGAATTATTGGAAGTGAATTGGGCCTTCCAGATGAAATGGTTAATAGGCAACCGTTTCCAGGGCCAGGGCTCGCTGTACGTGTTGTAGGTAAATTGAGTGAAGAAAAGATAGAAATCTGCAGAAAAGCAAATGCTATTGTTGAAGAAGAAGTTAAAAAAGAGGGGCTTGACGCTACATTATGGCAGTATTTTGCAGTCTTAACTGATACTAAGGTTACAGGGGTTAAAGGGGATATAAGGGACTATGGATACCTTGTTGTGCTTAGAATGGTTGAATCATGGGATGCTATGACAGCTAATGTTCCTGAACTTCCATGGGAAATGATAAGAACAATTTCAGCACGAATTACAGCTGAAATTCCAGAAGTAACTCATGTTTCGCTTTCAGTTAGTGATAAACCTCCAAGCACAATTGAATTTGCATAAAAAAAGAGTATTCACTACTATTTTTTTTTTTTGATGTAGGAATATATTTAAAATGGCGGTTTAAGCCCATTTTGAGGGGCTTGTCAAGTTTTTGGCCTGATCACGTTCTTTAATTTTGTGTATTGCATCGAACATGTTTAGAAGTATCAGTTTTATATCATGTTCTTTTTCAACAACTGCGTTCATTAACGCTTTTTCAGCCCCTTTACGTGCATTTATATCAGTAATAATTGCAACAGACCCTATATATTGCTTTTTATGGTTTAATAAGGGATTTGCAGATATGAGCACCCATATGTCAGAACCGTTTTTATGTGTAAGTTTTAATTCATATACTTCTTTAATTCCTTTTTCACGTCTTTTTAAGTGTTTATATAATTTTTTTCGTGATTTTTCACTTACAAATTCTGATAAATTATGGTTAATTACTTCTTTTGTTTTATAGCCTAACATAGCTATCATCTGGTGGTTAACATAGTGTATTGTACCTTTTGAATCTATAGATAAGACTCCAGAATAAGCGTATTCAATTATATTTCTATATTTCTCTAAATTTTTTAGGAGAGGGCCTCCTGCATTTTTTAGAGTATTTAGCTCGTTTTTAAGCTTTTTATTTTCTAATATTAAATTTTCATGCTCTGATTTAAGTATTTCGATCAATTTATCCTTTTCATGAGATGAAAACTGTTTAATGCCGATATTTTTATATTCTTCGTTATTTTGAGGCTTTTTTGGATATATTTTTTCTTTATTTGTGCTCATTAATTATTAGATAGTTATTACATTATATAAAAATGTTTATTTTAATTTTTCCAAGTCTAATTTAAACAGAGTGAAAAACTAATTTAAGCTATGATATGAATAAATTCATTTGATGATCAAATTGTTTTATTAATAAAAAAATAGTATTTAAATCACGGATTAAGGGAATTAAATGAAAAATGATGAAAATTCTCATGAAACTCTTTTTAGAATATTTATTAGCCTTGTTAGGATTTCTAAGAAGTTTAATGAATTGGAAAAGAGCTGTATAGATGTGGGTAATGGAGAAAAACTTTACCCTTCTCAAATTCATCTTATAGAGGCTATTGGAAATAATAGGGGCAAAAATGTCACTGAAATAAGTAAAAAATTTCAAATTACTAAAGGGGCTGTTTCACAAGTAGTAAATAAGCTTCATAATGATGGATTTATCAATAAAAAAAGAAATAAAGAGAGTGGAAAGGAAATAATCTTATCTTTAACTGAAAAAGGGCAAATGGTATTTGAAATTCAGAATAAATTACATAATAAGGTGGAATTGGAATTTATAGATTATTTAGAAAATTTCACGCCGGAACAAGTTGACTCTTTTCTTCAAATGTTAAGTAAAATTGAAGATTTTATCGATATCTTTTTAAATAATGAGTTTTAATATTTTACACTATAGTTTAGTAGCTAAACTATGGTAAAAATATTTGAGGTTATGATAATTATGTCTTTAAAATCTTCAGTTAAAGCACATTTTACTTATAGTTCATTTTCACCCCATCTAAATAAGTTTCATTCCCATATATTGGGTATAAATGACTTAAATTTGCATAATGATACTAATGAATTAAAAATAAGAAAATTCACCTTAAGAGACACTGATAAATGCGCAGAACTATTCAAAAACGTTTTTTCAGCATATCCATGGTATGATGAATGGACGTCTCTGGATCAATCCCGGAAATATCTAATGGAATTAATTAAAAATCCTGTTTTTGAAGGTTTTGTTGCCTGCGAAGGTCAAGAAATAGCGGCTGTTTGTTTTGGGCATAGAAGATCATGGTGGATGGGGAAAGAATTCTTCATTGATGAATTTTATGTGCAAAATGAAGTACAGGGAAATGGAATTGGAACTCAGCTATTGGATTATGTAAAAAATAACCTTAAAACTGAAAATTACACCCGATTAGTCCTTTTAACAAATAAGGGGATACCTGCTGAGGAATTTTACATTAAAAATGGATTTAATAACAATCAAAAAAGAATAGTTATGGTTAAAGAGATTTAAACAGATTTAACCTATTTTTCCAAAACATTTAAATTTGACTGGAATGATTTAGCAACTATGGGATTTGCAGCTACAGCAGGTAACCCTAAATCTTCTAAAACTTTCATACAAAGTTCAATTTCATTTAAACCATCATTATTGCTGTTTATTTTATAAACTGATTCATTAATATTTTGAAGATAATCTAAACCTTCATCCATGCTATCGTATGCATGAATACCTTCTTGGGGATCATCCCAAGAAGCTAATAATACATTTATTCCCTCTATTCTTTTTAATTTATCCACAGATCGGATCGATTCGTTGAAATCGTCGTAAATTGGTAGATCGCCTTTAATCGGAACTGCATCTCCTGTAAATAAAACACATTCTTCTTCAATAAAAATAGAAATTGAACCTTTAGAATGGCCAGGCGTATGAATTACTTTTAATGTTATATCGCCACCTAAATCTATTAAATCTCCATCTGCAAGATTCATATTAACATTAACTGATCCTTCAACAAGTGAATGAAAATTAGGTACTGGACGCTCTTTTTCCTGTAATTCTACATCTTCGATCCATGGGATTTCACCTTGATGAGCTGCAATTTCACAATTTGATTTTTCCTGTATAGATTTCGCTGATCCAATATGATCTGGATGTGAATGTGTTAAAATCATTAAAGAGATATCATCAGGGCGCAATCCAATTTTATCCATATAATTAAAAATTATTTCTTTTGAAGAGGAAACTCCACTATCAATTAGGCATATTTCATTTCCATTTATTAGATATGAATAAACAAATCTTTCAAGTATCCCTGCATCTGTTTTTACTTGAAAAGGAATCTTTATTGCATGAACATGTTTTGTAATTTCCATAATTTTAACTCCAATGACATATTTTTACTAATTAATGATATTTAGAAGAAATAATCCTTTTATAAATCACCATATTTATTCTTTCACTCAAAAATCAGAGCATTCGAAAATCTACGATTTTCGATGCCCTAAAATCATTTATTTTAGGGCCCCAAACACTTGTGTTTGAGGTTCTCAATCCATTCATATGTTTTCATAACTTTACTGAATCTCATAGCTTGAGTAATTAAAACTGCTTTATGAAGTTCTTTTGCCTTTATTTCTCCAGCGTAGTTTGATATATCCAGTGTACCAGTTGCATCACTTAAAAATTCAACATTATAGCCCATGTGCATTGCTTGGCGTGCGGTTGTATCGCAGCACATCTGTGTCATGTAACCACAAACTGTAACTGTTTCTATTTCATTTTCTTTAAGCCATGACTCCAATTCGGTTCCTGTGAAACTTCCAGGTAGATTTTTTTCAATTATTTCATCATAATCTCTTTTTAAAATTTCTTCATGAATTTCATGTTCATATGTTCCATTTTTAAAAGTAAGAACATCTTTTCCAGTGTTTGCATGTTGAACAAGAATCACTGGAATTCCATTTTCATTAGCTGAATACATTGCTTTAAGAATATTTTTAAAACTATCTTGTGGATAGCTTATTGGTAATTTACCATTAAAATATTCGTTTTGAACATCAATTATTAATAAAGCTCTTTTCATAATGCTCCTACCTGATGATTATATTTGTTTATTAATTTATTTTTTTTAAATTGTAAAGTTTCTTTTATATATAACATATACTATATTATGCAATAAGTTATATATAACATATTATATATTATGCCTATGTTTCAGGGAGGAAATTAGATGTCACTATCATATGCAATGTTAGGCATTTTAACTTATGGCCCCATGACAGGTTACAGTTTAAAGAAAATATTTGATAAATCCATATCTCAAGTATGGGCTGCTAGTTTAAGCCAGATTTACAGAGAACTAGCTGTTCTTGAAAAAAAAGGATATTTATCTTCAAATATTCAAAAACAGGAAAATAGACCAGATAAAAGGATATACAACATAACGGAAGAAGGAAAAAACGCATTTCAAGAGTGGCTAAGTGATTTTCCAGAAAAATTGTCATTTCCAAAAAGGGATGAATTTATGCTCCGCATCTTTTTTGCTTCAAGATTAGAAAAAGAAGATGTTATAAATGAATTGGAACGTTTTATTTTACAAAAACGTGCATATTTAGAGACTTTAAATGAATTAGAAAAAAAATTCGATGTTTGCAGCAGCGGATTTCAAGTAGAATCTGCAAAAAAAGAAGAATTGTTTTGGCATTTCACAATTAAAAGGGGTAAAATGACCTTGGAAACAGTTATAAAATGGGCAGAAGAATGTATTAAAGAATTAAAAGAGCAAAAAATGGATTCATGATATTATGACTACTAAATCAAAATATTCCTCAACAATATATTATTTTACAGGGACTGGTAACTCACTGGCTGTTGCCAGAGATATTGCCAATGAAATAGGTGAAACAGAACTAATATCAATCCCTGCAGTTATAAACGGGAAAATCATGGCAGATACTCCTTCTATTGGTCTGATTTTTCCAGTATATATGTGGGGAATGCCTAATATGGTCGTTAATTTTGTTGATAAGTTAAATATAATGAAAGATCAGTATGTTTTTGCTGTAGCTACTTGTGCTGGTCAGCCTGGCGAAACTCTGGTTCAATTGCAAAAATTACTCCAGGGTAAGGGTTCTGATCTCCATGCAGGGTTTGCAGTGAAAGAAGCCCCCAATACAATCCAGAGTGACATTATTTTCATCAAAATAGCCAGATTAATTGAAAGAAATGAGAGAATTTCAAAATCTGGAATTGAAAGATTGGAAGAAATTGTTGACATGATAAAAAATAAAAAGGAACACAAACCAGAAACAAGCTCAAAACTTCTTAATAAATATGGAAACTTGATTTATAAAGGAGGCATGAGCAGAATTAATACAATGGGCAAATTCTGGGCTGACGAAAAATGTAATCTGTGTTTAAACTGTCAGAAAATTTGTCCAAGCAACAATATTGAGATAATAAATGATAAAATTCATTGGAATCAAAAATGTGAATTCTGCCAGGCATGTGTCCAGTGGTGCCCTAAAGAAGCAATCCACATTGAAAGAGAGGATTTAAACAGGCGCTATCATAATCCGGCAATAAAAATGAAAGATATAATTTTGAGGTAAAGGGGGATTAACTTTTGAAAATTACTGAAGATGTGTACAAATTAGATTCAACAAGCTGGAACTATGCATATCTAATTTTAGGAGATGAAATAGTTTTAATTGACACTGGACGACTAGGGCAAGGAAAAAATATTTTAAAAGAGATTAAGTCCATGAATATTAGACCAGAGGAACTTAAACACATTTTGATTACCCATCATGATGTGGATCATGTGGGGAACCTTGCCTTGCTTGAAAAAGCAACTGGGGCTGAAATATGGGCTCCAAAGGAAGATATTCCTTACATCTATAGTGAAAAAAATCGTCCAGGGATTAAAAGGATAATATCACTTTTTATGAAGGTTAAAAAGCCTCAAAATATAAATGTATATGGTGAAAACCAAAAAATAGGGGCTATTCATGTCATACCAACCCCAGGCCATACTCCTGGACACGTATGTCTGCTTTATAAAGATGTTCTGTTTGTGGGAGATTTGGTTAGAACTTCTAAAGGTAAGTTAGGCACTATGCGTTCATCATCGACCTGGGATGAGACTCTTTTAAAGGAATCTATTAAAAAAATTAGTGATTATGATTTTGAATGGATATGCACTGCTCATGGAGAGCCTATAAGAAGAGATGAACAATGGGAAGAATTTATCAAGGATTTAGGTAAAAATGAGCATTCATGATCAGGAAAAATACTGGGACAATGTAGCCGAAGAAAAAGAATTTCCAACTCCTTTTCAAATAGAAGAGTTCGAAAAATGCGTTTCAAATGAAATGAAAACACTCGAAAATTCTATGAATTTTCGGTGTCCCGAAAATCGACGATTTTCGAGGATTTTAGATGTTGGCTGTGGTTATGGGAGGACTTTAAATGAGCTATATAATCATGGATTTAAGAATTTAACTGGAATTGATTATTCGCAGGGCATGATAAACAGAGGATTAAGACTTTATCCAGATTTAAACCTAATAAAGACTGATGGTGAGTTAATTCCTTTTCCAGATAATAAATTTGATGCTGTAATTCTTCTCGCTGTTTTGACTTCAAGTTACAAAGATGAAGAGCAGGAAAATCTAATTTCTGAAATTTCAAGGGTTCTAAAGGACAATGGAATTTTATACATCAACGATTATTTAATAAACCAAGACAAAAGAAATCTTAAACGTTACAACGATTATAAAAATAAATATGGAATATTTGGTGTTTTTCAACTTCCAGAAGGCGCTGTTTTTAGGCATCACACCAAAAATCATATTTTAAAAATAACTGAAGGTTTTAAAGAATTAATATTCCAAAAAACTGTTTATGATACGATGAATGGTAATAAATCAAATGGATTTTATTATATCGGAGAATTAAACAAAAAATATTGACAATAATAATATGTTATACTGAAAGATTGATCAATGCATTTTCACATGATTTTTTAATTTCAGGATGCGAACTATTTTTAAAATTCGAGAGTAACTCATTTATCTTTGAAGAGACAATTCCAATTTGCCCTAAACTTCTTATGGCCTCCCAAATAATCGGAGGAGTTTGATCATCCATTAAAACTTTTACTAATGTTTCACTTGCGCATTTACAATTATTAAACCCACTTAAAGCTCGAACAATCTTCCAATAAGTGATTTGATTATGATGGTCCTGGCCATTCATTTTTTCAATAAACTTGATTAATGGAATTAAAGCTCTTTGATCTCCAGTTTTAGCTGCAATCCCTCCCAAAGCGTCAATAGCCTGTTGAACTTTGAAATTGTTTTCAATTTCCAATGTTTTTATTAGGTAAGGAGTGGCTGGGTTTCCAATATTAACCAATGTCCTGGCTGCCATATCACGAGCTAAGGGAAAACTCTTCTTATTAAAATATTTTTTAGGAAGCTCTTTTTCCTGATTGTTACCAATTTCACCAAGTAAATTTATTAAATAAGGAACAGCAGGTTCACCTATTTTAGACAATGTCTCTGACATGGCTATGCGAGAATAAAGTGCTTTTTCTTTTTTCAAAGAGGTGCATAAAGGCAATATTGCGTTTTCATCTCCTCTATTCCCCAATATAGTTGCTGCAATTGTTCTTTTTTGAGGATTATCTGTACTTAACATTTCAATTAGATGTTCTGTTTGGAATTTAACATATGCATCAAGTTCTTCTGGTAAAATTTGTCCTCTTCTTTCTCTGTTCAATTTCTTTTTGTCATCAGGGGTTATCATTATAATTCGCCCATTATTTCATATCATTAGCAACTTCAACAATTTTCCATTCAAATGCTTTAAAATTTTGATAATTATAAAGAATGGGACTGGAATAATTTCTGATTCGATTTTTGCTCCATATTTAAAGATTATTAATTTTAAAAGTAAGTAGTATGATACGATTGAATTAACCTATAGAATTTAATTGATTTAAAAAGTGATTAAACCTTATTTTTTTGCTTTTTCTAATACTCTTGTGATAAATTCTGATTTAGCCATAGCATAGTCATTTAAACTATCCCATTCCTTTTTTGCAAGGGATTTTTTTATATTTTCATATTCTTTTTTTATTTTAGGATTATTTCTAAGGTAATCTCGAAACAAAAGCTGGTTTATCCAGAAATCAGAATTAATTTTAACCAGATGAATATGGAACTTGTCTTCATGATTTCCTTTATCAATATCTTCGTCATTAAATCCTATTATTTTTGGTAATTGCACTTCTGGATCCTTCAACTTGAAAAAGTATCTTCGAAAAGGCATATAAATTTCATATTTATGCATATAGGTATATCCGAGGGATATTATTTTAGTTATGTATTTATCTAATTGTTTTTCTTCTTTAACACCAACCATTATGTCAATCACTGGTTTTGAGTAGATATCAGGGATAGATGTACTTCCAATATGTTCAATTTTAATTTCTTTAGAATTTATAACCTTAAAGAGTTTTATTTTTTCAATTTCAAAAAGTGATTTCCATTCAGGGTCATATTCTTCAAGTCTGACTTTCATTTAAGGCCCCAATGTTTCTAAAATAGTCATTACATGATTCGTTCCTTTAAACGCCAGGCCATGTTTTATCATGATTCAAACGTTCACCTGTCGATGGGTTATATCCTCATGTATAGAATTACCGTAGCTAAAATTTTCATATAAATACTTTTAAAGATAAATTTTTTAAGTTCTATGGCAAAACATTTTTAATATAACTCCCTATATTTTCAATGGCTTGCTGACCTTCTATAATTTGGGATGAAAAAATCTGAAAACAGTGGAACATGTCTTTCCAAAGTTCAAAGGTTACTTCAACTTCTGCATCTTTTGCTTTTTTGTGAAACTTAATAATATCATCTAAAAGCAATTCATGACTACCTACTTGAATCATAAGTGGGGGTAATCCATGTAAATCTGCATAAATTGGCGATACAAAAGGATTTTGAGCTTTATGATTTTTTAAATACATTTTTGTCAAAACATTAAGTCTGTGAGGAGTTATCCAATCTTTTCCACGATTTGTAACTACAGAATGCCCTTGAAACAACATATCTACTACAGGTGACATGCAAACTCCTCCTGCAGGGAGTTTAACTCCATTATCCTTCAAAGATAAAAGTGTAGACAAAACAAGGGTTCCTCCTGAAGATATTCCCGCTAAAATAATTTTAGATGGATCAATTCCTTGCTTTAAAAGACATAAATAGGATTTAAGGCAATCTTGCACTGCTGCTGGGAATTTATACTCTGGAGAAAGCCTGTAATCAATACTAAAAACACATGCGCCTGATGCTTTCGATATTTTGCCACATAAATCAAGATGGTCCTTAGTGGAGCCTATTGTAAATCCTCCGCCATGGAAAAAGAGTATGATGTGATCATCACTAGCATTTTCAGCATAAATTTTAAAGCCATTTATCTCACCTATTTTTTCTTCTTCCACTTTAAGCGCATGATTTGAGCTGAATTGGAGATATAATTGCTCAAAATCTTTCCTAAGCTGAAAAATATTACCTTGACTTGATGAAATCTTTTTATTAATGATTTCAAGCAATTCTTCATTGGTGAAATTATCCATAACATCCCATTTTTTCTATTTTTTAAAGCTGGCTTTATTTTTGTTTATTATTAAATCTAATATAAAATTATTATGAAGATTAAAAAAATTACTTTTCAAGAGCTCTCATTAGTTTTTTATTAAAGCATGAGGATATATAAAAACATGTTAAAAGGCAAGCGAGCTTACCTTAAAAAGCTTACATCTAACCTCAATGTTAAATCTGTGGATGTAGGCAAGGAGCTTGAAGGAACTACTCCTCCATCAGTGTTTATTGGAAGCTGGAATTACCCTAAAGTTTATGCTGGCCCGATGATAGCACCTATGCAAGGTGATATATCTATTATGGACATGCCTGAATCATGGATTAGGGAAAAAAAGACTCAAGAAGATATTATTGGTTATCGGCTGAGTCTTGTAAGGGGAAAACAGACAGTAGGTATACAGGACTTTGATAATTCGTTTGTGGGGAAATTACAGGAAATATCTCTTGCATCTAATTCTATTGAAAGCGAAGCTGAATTCGGTAGCCGTCCAAGAGGACTTTCATTCAGTGATGAAACCGCTCCACATGGCCCCAGTGCGTTAATTGAAAAATTTGACATTGAAAGCGTTAAATGGGATCGTGCACTGGAAAAAGTGTATTATGACTCTGATTTTAAAGCTGCTGAGGCCACAATTGACTTACATAGTAAAGGAATTCCTTTTTCAAACATACAAAAGGCGTTTTCTGTTGGAACGATGGGAATTGAAAAAAACAGGAAGCTTGTTCCTACAAGATGGTCAATTACAGCCTGTGACACGATATTAGCTGATAATTTACTTAAAGAAGTTAGAAATTATGATATAATGGATTCTTACAGAGTATACGAGTTTAGCAGTTTAAATAATTATTATGCAGTGCTTTTAATCCCTACAGAATGGCAATACGAGTGGATGGAGGCATTTTTGCAGGTTCTTAGAAAGGAAGAGCTTATATTCGCTGATCATGAACTTAATGGTGGTAAAAAGGAGTATTCAAAGGTGGGTGGGTGTTATTACACATGTAAAATGGCTGTTCTTGAAGCTCTTGCCCGTGAAAAGAAACAGGCAGGTGCAATAGTATTAAGAGAAGCATACAATGGATATGTGCCTCTTGGAGTTTTTAATGTCCGTGAAAATGTTAGAAGTGCAATGAATGAAATTCCCCGTGAATTTGAAGATATGAAAACAGCTTTAAATTATATTGATACTAAATTAAAGCTTCCACTGGATAAATTTAAAAATGAAAGCACTCTTCTTCAGGATTTAATCAGATCCAGACAAACAACATTGGATGGGTTTTTTAAAGTTTAAGATGTATTCATGTTTTTATATTGCATTACTTTAATAAAATGACATTAATATTCTATTTTTTATTAAATAACCTAACTAAAATAGGTATTTAACTTAACTAACCATTTTTAGGGTAAATTCAAAATTAAAAAATTGGAATTGCACAACATTAAATGAAGCAAAAACCAACAAGGTATAATTGAAATAATAATTTTGATATTTACTATTTTAACATTTTTATTGGACATAATAGAGTGATATTTATGAGTTATGATGCAATTGTTATAGGTGCAGGGATAAGCGGTTTACTAACGGCCTTAGCACTTTCTAAAGAAGGTAAATCAGTATTAATTTTGGAAAAAGAGAAATATATTGGCGGTGTTTGCAGGTCTTATGAGGTTGATGGCTATCGGCTTGATACAGGACCTCATGCAATAACTAGACTTAAAAATGGGCCTTTTAAAGAATTAATGAACCAATATTTTGATGTTGTTCCTCAGTTTGTTCCTTTCGGGAAATATTATGTAAGAATTGGCAATGAAACAAAACCATTCCCTTGGAGTGTTAATTCATGGCTACAATTCAACTTAATACCTAAAACTGACAGATTACTCTTAATGAAATCATTATTTAACATGTTATATATGCTGAATAATGGTAAAGATCTTTCAACTATGCCCATATCTGAGATTTTACCTCAAAATGTTTCAGATAGAAGTAAAAGGTTTATGAACTGGCTTTGTTATTTTACAGTGGGTACATCCATAGAGAACACGCCGGTTTCAAGGTTTATAGATAATAAAACAAATAAAAGAGATTCATTTCATTATATTGGAAAATTTTATGATTTACTTATATCTGAAGGAGCTACAGATCAAGGCTATCCTAAAGGCGGACTTCAATCAATAGTTAATTCCATTTTGGCATCATTTCCTAAAAATAAAGTGGAAATAAAAACCAATGAAGGAGTAATGAAAATTGAATGTGGTAGTAAAGTTGGGAGAGTAATTACCAAAAAAAACAGTTATGTGGGCGATAAAGTAATTTATTCTGGGTTTGCATCAGATTTGCCTAATATGGTCGATAATTTACCCTTAGAATATGCTCAAAAATTGGCTACTATTCAAAAAATAAACTCATTAACTGTATGGGTGGGTCTGGATAAAAAGATATTCAAACATCAGGGTTCTCAGATGTGGATTGACTCTGATCCCTTTGCATGGGTTGTTCCTACATCAAACTATGATCCTGCATTAGCACCTGACGGAAAACAGCTTGTAGGTTTTGCATTCACATTACCTGATGAATATAACACAGAAAAAATAAAAAAGAAGACATTGGACACCATATTAAAAATTCAACCTGATATTGAAAAACATATAGATATGATACATTACCAGGAGTTAATACCAGAAAAAGCTGCATGGAGTGTTAATGCAGGGTTTGGGGATGTAAAGACACCAATAAAGAATTTATACTGTGTAGGGACAGATACTGAAAAAAGGAGTGCAGGGGTTAGTAGAGCAGCATATTCAGTGCTCAGCTGTTTAGATGCAATAAAAAAGGACGATGTTTTAGTTAGTCACTATTAACTCTTTAATTGCTTAAGATAAATGTTTCAAGTACCAGGAGAGTTGATATGGACTTAACTTTTTGTTTAGTTATATATTGGGTTGTTTCGCATGGTGCTAATGATTAATTCTACTGTTTTATCAACTTTATTTTTAAAATATTTTGATTTTGTGTAGTCATAGACAGTTATAAGATAATATTTACCATTTTTTTGGAAATAATAGTATTCAAATGTATTATAACTTATAGTGTCATTAAATAAGATATAATTTACATCAACACCCTTAATTTTCTTATTTTCTATTTTTACAATAGAAACATTGTTTTGACTTAAAACTGCTTTGTAATTTGAATTGTAACTATCTTTATTAGGAAATTGATCTACTGTTAAATTCACATCATGTTTATACTCAAATCTTAAGGTGTCTGATGAAGATGTATCATTAAGATCCCATGTAAGTGGGGTCATGTTAAAAAGAGAATCATTAATAGGATACTGGTAATCTGTAGTGCAACCCATAGAAAATACAATTAAAATGCAAATAAAAATTGTAAATATAATTGTTTTAAGTTTCATACTATCAAATATTTAATTGAAGTTAAGAGAGATATTTAATATCTTGAATTCCAATTTAATGGGATTTATCACTTTAAATTGAAGTTTTCACCAATTTGAAGAGGTATAACTTTAATATCTGAGTTTTTCTCAACTTTTATTTTGAATTCCATTGGATCAACATCTCTAATATGCATGGGAATCACAAATTCAGTTTTAATGGCTGAAACTGCTTTAAAAGCTTCTTCTATGTCCATGGTGAATATCCCTCCATTAGGAACTAAAGCTACATCTATTTTATCAAAATCTTTCATTTCATGTATAAAATCTGTGTCTCCGGCATGATATATAGTTTTACCATCTAATTTAATTATATAGCCAACACCATCTACTTTATGATGTAACTTTCTTGTGGAATTACCTTCAGAGGTATTATAAGCGTCAACAACATTTATTTCAATATTTTCAATCTTTAAATTATCTCCAGGTTTAATTATTTTAAAATTACCTTCAATTCTCTCGGTGCATTTTTTGGAGCTAAAACAATAGTTTTTTGTCCACGAATTTTAGCCAGGGCTTCAGGCTGCAAATGATCTTTATGGAAATGAGTTACCATTATTAAATCTGCATTTTTCTTTAATTCGTTTTTAGGAATTCCTTGGTTTTCAAAATAGCCAATATAACCTGGATCGATGTGTATGACTTTGTTTCTGATGTAATTTTAAACCATGAGTATCGAGACAATCTTTTTATTGATACTGTCATGCAATCTCCTCTATGTTTTTTTCATTATCTTATTTAAAAGTTTATCGAATTTCTT
The DNA here is from genome assembly GCA_016222945.1 of Methanobacterium sp. Lineage (NCBI taxonomy): Archaea > Methanobacteriati > Methanobacteriota > Methanobacteria > Methanobacteriales > Methanobacteriaceae > Methanobacterium > Methanobacterium sp. The sequence goes on from JACRPY010000004.1 coordinate 22,875, forward strand.
TTCACTCATAACTTCGTGAGATAGGAATTCTCCATTGTAGAAAACACTAAAAATCCCAAAGGGTGTTGGTAAGTTTTTAGCTTGTTCTAAACTTTCTACTTTAATTTTTTCAGTAGGGATATTATATTTAGCTGCAGTATTTATCATTATATCTACGTAATCTGCATTAAATGGGCATAAATCTGAGTAATAAAATGTAAGGCCTTTTTTACCTTCTAATTTTGCTCCTTTAGCATTATCTGAAAACTTAGGATCTTCTGCATCTCCATTAAACTTTTTAACCAGCATTTCAAAATATGGAGGTGCAGTATCACAAACTTCAAATCCTTTTTTTAAATAAAACCTTTTATCAACTGTAAATGGAAGTTTTTTACGTCCTGTGACAACTACAAGCCCGTTAGTATCTTTGCAATCCTTTTCACATTCTTCTAAAAGTTTTGATCCAAAACCTTTTCCTTTGTAACGTCCTGATGCCCATAAACATTGAATAAAAACGTAACCTGGAGCTTCAATCGGAAACCATGCATATTCTGCAGGAACATATTCAATAAAAACTTTACCTCTTACGTTGAATTTTTTGAAGGTATGTCCTTCAGTAAATCTTTCTTTTAACCATGCTTTTTTGGTATTGGCTCTTTTAACATTTGTTGCATCGTTACCTATTGCACAGCAAATATGTTCGGATTCAACATTATCTGTATTTAATGTAATGATTTCAAGTTCTTCACTCATTTTATTCACCTTTATCCTTTGATTTTACTGGAACATAAAAATCAATTTCTGATTCTTTATTATCTAATCCTAAGAATCTGTTCTTATCATAAGCTAATGCCATGTAAGGGAAAGCTTCTTCATAATTAGAGTTTGGAAGCCACTCATTCCAGATGTATTCGCCCCCTCGAAACATATCTTCTCCTTTAAATGTAAAAATTGCATACTTTGTTGCTGGAAACGTTTTACAAAACATTTCAAGAGGCATTTCTTTCATTTTCTTTACTTCAACGCCTACATAAACATAAAATTTTCCTGTTTCTTTATAATCTTCTGGTTGAAGATGAACTTCATAGGCTAAATCATTTATAACTTCTTTTTGAAGTAAATCTGCATTTTCATAGCATAATTTAAGGAAACGGTTCCATAGAGATCCAATTTCGTTTTCGGTATTCCATTCTTCTTTTGAATGAAATGGATCACCATAAAATACGCATCCAATTAATTTAAATGATTTTTCATCAATAATTTTTATTTTTAAGGGTTTTAAAGATTTATTCTGTGCCATCTACATCCTTCCAAAAAGGAAATGAAAAATATTAATTTATTCTTTAGATGACATCATATTAATTATTGATGCTTTTTATCATCACTGCTCATGCATCCATTCTGGCCAAAGGAAAGAAAGCCATTTAGGGAGTTTTGGTTCTTTAACTCTATCAAATGAGGGAATGTATGGCTTTAAATCTATGATAGGAGTTCCATCAAAAGCATCCATTCCCATTACATTTATAACTCCAGTTTTCGCATCGATATCTTTAATTTTACATGTGGTCACGGATATAGGGTTCGGACGGTACTCTGCACGGGTTGCAAAAACACCTGTTTGTCTATCTAATGAATATGGGGGATAAGTCTGGAGCATATTTTGATATTCAGTGTTTTCTATTTTATCTGCCCACCAAAATACCATTACATGACTAAAATTATTTAATTCTTTTAATCCAGGGATATATTTGTCATTAATTTCAAGATATGTGCCCATATCGTTTCTTTTTACATATCCAATTGGTGAAATTTTATAGTAACTTCCTTCTTGAGATTCTTCAGGATTCTCTGTAATGGTGGCATTTTCGGGATTTCCACAGTCTTTTAAATCCATAACAGGGAATATGACTTCTGTGAGAAGTTCATTTTCAGGTACTTCTCCTGGATTGTTTAAGTAAGCTTCTCTTGGAGCTCCAATCATCTCATATTTACCTGCCATGATTTGCTGCATCATTTCAGCATAAATTGGACCTATTTCTGCATAAGAACCTTTGTGTAGGGTAAATAGAACTTTATGTTTAGGCATGATCTTTATTTTTACTCTTTCATCCTCATTTGCATCTCCTTCGAAGGCTATGCCTACTTCATATTCCATTTTTTGGGGAGGTACGTCCAATGGGCTTGTGTAATAAACTACAAAGGGAGGTTGGGTAATTTGAAGCCCTCTTTGCATTATCCACCCTGCTAATTCTCCTATTATTTCTCCCATATCTTCTACAGGCCCTATATGGGAAATACTGGCTACTTGATTTTCTTCCACGGTTTTTAGTTCCATTTCCATATTTGATTCTCCTTTAATTGTCTACAGATATGGATTGGATCTCATTATATTAAAAGTTTATTATTTTATGGAATAATATTCCATTATTTTATGAACTTTAGAATATGAAAGGAAATAAAAGTTATAGAAAAGATATTTATTCAATTAAAAAAACAAATTAATTATGGATAAAAAAAGTGATTTTGGCCCCTCACAAGAATTTCTAATGAATTCATCAGATGAAATTGTTTCTATTTTAAAAACAATTACTCATATTAGCAGATTTAAAATTTTAGTTCTTCTTTTAAACGGACCTTTAAGCTTTCAAACTATGCTTGAAGAGATGGACATAAAAAAATCAGCACTGGCCAATCATTTGACAGAATTAAAAAATAGCAATCTTGTGGACAAAATACAGCACGGTACATATAAAATTACTGAAAATGGTAAAAATTACATAGAATCAATTGAAAAAACATATAAAGAAAATAAAGCTAATGAAAAGAGAGTTTGGGAATCTAAACAAAGAGAACACCTTACAAGATCGTTTTTAGAACGTAAATAACAAAAAAATAAATTAAAATTGATATATTGAGATGATTGAAGTGGATTTGAACTTTAAAAAACCTTCAGAAAGAACTAGAACTATAATGCTTGAAGCTGCAATAAATACTGATTATGCATCAAAAAGAGGTACAGAATATATTAAATTGGCAGAAATTGAAATAAGCAATATTACAAGTCATGAACATGTAAAAATAGTTAATAGCGGAAATTCAGCTATTTTAGCTGCTATGAGTAATTTTAAAGGTAAAATATTAATTCCAGATCAGGGTGGATGGACTGGATTTAAAAATACAGCTGAATTTTTAGGTCTTGAAACTTTAGAGCTACCAACAGAGCTTGGTGTTATAAATCCTACAGTTTTTGCAGAATATATCCAAGAATATAATCCTGAAGCTTTTTTCATCACAAGTTTTGCAGGATACATTGCTGAACAGCCCATAAAAGAACTATTTGAAATATGCAATGATAATGGAGTTATTTTAGTTGAAGATGCATCTGGAGGAATTGGTGATGTGGAAAGAAGGCTTGGAAATGGTGATAATTCCCATATTATTGTTGCATCAACGGGTTCTCCTAAAATAGTTAATGTTGGAAATGGCGGGTTCATTTCAACCAATGATAACGAATTTTTAAAAAAATCCAAGTTTATTTTAAAGACATTAAGAGCTGATCCTGTAACATGTGCAGGAATAGCAGAAGAAATCAGAAATGCATCATATATATCTTCAAAAACAATAGAAGCATGTGATATTATAAAAAAAGAACTTCAATCAGTTATTCATCCTGATAAAAGAGGAATTAGCATTGCTTTAAAGACTGATGATCCTAAAAAAGTAGGATATTTATTAAGGCAGAGACTACAAGCAGATAGAAGAAGTATTATAACAGTCTGCCCTAGATATGAACGTGTCATGATCGATGCAATTTGTCTTGAGATTAAAAATCTTGATCCGGGATGTCTGGAAGAGGACACTATTAATGAAATTATTCAAATTGTTAAAGGTATCATTGAATAAAAAACAGTTCAATTAATTGGATAAATTTCAATTTTTAAGTTTCTAATATCAAAAGAGAAGTTCTTTCAATCATCACATTTTCAATACTGCCTGCAGTTTCTATTTCATCATCAGAAATTTTATAAATATTCTTTAAAACATTTATATCAGGTTTTAATACGTTATTATCTCTTTTATCTAATAAAACATCTAATTTAGACATTGAATCATTATTGCATCCTACAAAAACGGCACATATATTCATTTCACCCTTTTTTAATCCTAAAATATCAAGGGCTTTTGAGATTTGTCTTTGAGCTGATGCACGTACACATATTTCAAGTCCAAGGTCGTTTGCAATGTTTTCATCTCGTTTAAAGGATTTAATGGCATGAACTGTTGCATGAAGAATATGTTCTCGTCCTGCAATCCCATCAGAGTTAAGGAGTTGAATTGTGCAATCATTACTTATTTCATTTATTTTCTTCATCAAATCGCTGAAATTTCCTACATCCTGCATAAAACCGGCAATTTGGATATTATATTTACTTAACTCCATTCCAATACCTCGTTGATATATTATTTAATCTTATCCCAAATTATATTTTTTAAAATCAGATAAAAAATAGATTCTCTTAATTTTTGTGTTCTAAAAGACGCATAAATACCAACACATCCTCTAAAAAATTTTGAAAGTGCAAAGATGATTTCAAAGATAATTATAAGCTGTATTATGACAATAATTCCCGAAATAATCCCATTTAAACTTAAACTAAGGTGAATTGAAGATAAATTCAGGAAACTCCCTGTAATATTCCTCATAAAAAGGAATAAGAATAATCCAATTATAAATTGGACTGTGGACATGAAAAAAAGCTCACCAGCTTCCATAACAGATTTTTTCAATTTCTCATGAATTTCTGCACTGGCCATAATATATGTAAATGATAAAAGAGATAATGTGGCAGAAACAAGAACAAAGACTTCTATAAGATTTATAATCTCATCAAAATTTTTAATTTGAAAAGCACCTAATAACCAGGGTATTAGAAAACCTAATGTTAATATTAAGCTTAAATATGTCGATATTAACGAACCTGCGAAATTAAGAAACTTTTTAAGGTTAGATGGGTTATGTGATCTCATTAATATAAACTATGAATTTAAATATTTAAATTAGCAGGTTAAATTTACTAAAAAAAATTAAATAAAGGAGTTATAAATCGCTTTTTTTAATCTTTTTAACTCCAGAATCACTTAGTATCTTATTTACGCCGCTTAGATAAGCTTCTACACTTGCCATTATGATATCAGGTTGAGTACTTCTTGCAGTAACAATATTACCATCATGTTTGAGCTTTACAACTACATCAATTAATGCATCCGCACCGCCAGTTATAGCATCTACGTGGTACTCTTCAAGCTCAATATCGGCAAAATCTTTTACACTTTTTTTAACAGCTACTATTGCAGCGTCTACTGGGCCGATACCAATACCTGCTTCAAGGGTTTCAGTATTATTTATATTAAGTCTTATAGAAGCGGTTGGAGTAACTTTATTTCCAGATACTATGGTGAGTTCTTCAAGCTCCACAACTTTTTCAGTCATTATACCCATTACATCTTCTGCAATCGCCTGTAAATCTACATCTGTTACGCATTTACCCATATCTCCAAGGGATTTTACTCTGTTAAATATTTGATTGAATTTTTCAGGATTTACAGGTAAATCCATTTCTTCAAGCCTTTGTTTAAGTGCACTTGAACCTATATGTTTACCCATCACAAATCTACGTTTGTGTCCAACAAGTTCAGGAGTTATGGGTTCGTAAGTTTCTGCTTTTTTCATTACTCCATCTGCATGTATCCCTGATTCATGTGCAAATGCATTTTCACCAACAATTGCTTTATTAGGTTGTAAATATACTCCAGTCATCCGTGCAACCATTTTAGACATATCGTAGAGCATTCCAATATTAATATTTGTTTTTGTTTCATATAATGAGTAAAGAGCCACTACAATTTCTTCTAATGATGCATTTCCTGCTCTTTCGCCTATTCCATTAATTGTACAGTGGACCTGGCTTGCACCTGCCCTTAACCCTGCAAGAGAATTTGCAACGGCCAGACCAAAATCATTATGGCAATGGGCGCTTAAAGGCACACCTAGTTTGGAAAGATGCCCATAGAAGTCATAAGCACGTTCTGGGGTGAGCATTCCAACAGTATCACATGCACATATCCTTTTTGCTCCAGCATCTATTCCTTCTTTAAATAATTGTGTAAGAAAGTCAAGATCGCTTCTTGTTGAATCTTCTGCTGAAAGTTCTACAAGTAAACCGTGATCAAGTGCATATTCTACAGATTCAATTGCTAATTCTTTAACTTCTTCTCTTGTTTTTCTTAATTTATGTTCTATATGAAGATCAGAGGTTGGAACAACTAAATGAACACTTTCTACATCACATTCAAGGGCTGCATCAACATCAACTTTAACTGCCCTTGCAAAACTGCAAATTTCGGCTTTAAGTCCTTCTGAACTGACCTTTTTAATTCCTTCCCTTTCTCCTTCAGAAGTAATTGCAGATCCGGCTTCTATAACATCTACACCGAGCTCATCAAGTTTTATGGCTATTCTGAGTTTCTCATCTGGCGTTAGCGAAACTCCAGGAGTTTGTTCTCCATCCCTAAGTGTTGTATCCAATATTCTAGCGTTCAATGAAATTCCCCTTCCTATGATTGATAAATTAAATGAATTTTAAATTAATTTCTAAATTTAATGTTTATTTAAAACAGATACTACTCTGGTTAAACTTTTATGCATTCTTATCTCATATTGTTCTATTATTTTAAATTTTGTATGACTTGCCAGTGCATTTATATCTAAATAATGTGGCGTTGCCATACAAATATAACCATCATCCTTAATTATATTCTCCATAGATGAAAGAGTAGCTTTATATATGTTTTTACTTTCATCTCCAGCAGTTGAAGCTGAAATACCATAAGGGGGATCAGTTACAATTGCATCAACTTTGTAGGGGATGTTTATTTTCCGTGCATCGCCTTGGAAGACATCATAATCCTTTATATTGCAGTATTCCAGATTTTTTTTGGTTCCTTCTACCATCTTTTCATCAATATCTATTCCAACAATCTTTGCCCCAGAAATCCCTGCTTCTATTAATATTCCTCCTGTACCGCAAAAGGGGTCTAGGACAACGCTTCCCTGTTTAACACGTGCTAAATTATTCATTCCTCTTGCAAGCTTGGGACTCATTGATCCTGGATAAAAAAATGGCCTTTTGTGTGGTTTTATGTTATAATAATGTTTTTTATCCCTTTTAACCAATCTTTCACTTACAAGGATTTTATCATTAATTACAATGGTTCTTAAAAATGTTGCAGGATTTTCAAGATTCACACGTCCTTTGGTTCCTAATACTTTCTTTATAATGCCTCCAATTTTGATTTCCATTGACTGTGAATTAAAATTTGGATCAAAACCTATTTTTTTAACCCTTACAGCATAATCATCAGAAATAATGTTTTCCCATTGATATTTCGCAGTATCACTATCTATATTTGTTCTGTCTGATTCAAATAGAAGTTTACATATTTCATGAGTGTAAGCAATTTTTTTTCCAAGGGCATCAATGATTTTATAATCTTTTTCTGCAATTTTAAGGATTAATATTCCTTCATTATAGTATTTTGTTTTAAAAGAGATATTTTCAGCTTTTAGGCAAGCTGAAATTTCTGCTTTTGGTAAAGTTTCATGTTCTCCAGATAAAATAAAAATAATTTCCATGTATAAACGTCCTTTGGTAAATAAATTAATTAATAGTCAATATAATTTTAAAAAGAGCCACATTTTCATTTGTTTTTGTTAGAACTTTATTTCCATAGGTTAGATATCTTACGAGACAATATTTTTGGAAGAATTGAAAATAACAAACCTGTTTTAATCATTTCTTTAACCAGTGGAGATTGAGAATCTATATCTCCATATTTTGAAATCATTTCTTCAGCGTTCTTTTCTTTAAGTTTTAAAAACATAGAATCAAGATCATCATTATTCAATGATGCAAAGGTTTTCTGTACTTCATGCTGTATTTTAAGCTCATTTTTATACATTTTATGATATTGTTCCTGGTAATTTTTTAAAATTGTAATATCTTCAGAGTTAATAGCTCCGTATACTACGTCTGCCGCTATTTTTGCACAAACAAAGCCTATTATGAGTCCTCCTCCCGTTGTTGGCTTTACCTGGGAAGCTGCATCACCTATAAGTATAGATCTATCTTTTACAACATCCTGTTTGTAATTATTCACAGGAATTACACCAGGATATTTCTTTAAAATAGTAGAATCTTTTAAATATTCATTATTTGTTATAAATTCCTTTAAAATATTGCTTAATTCGTGATATTCAATATCTGCAAATAAACCTACTCTTGCTGTGGATTTTGAAAGAGGTATAATCCATAAAAATCCTGGAGATATCTTTGAATCAACATATAAATGAACATAATCTGTTTTAAATGTATCTTTACCAGTGTCTACTAAATATTGGACTGCCTGGACATTTTCTCTTGTATTATTAAATTCTTTGGATATTATTGATGAATAACCATCAGCACCTACAATTACTTCTGCAGTTATCTTTTTATTTTTAAGAAATATTTCACCATTTTTAATGTCAATGTGTTCTACACGATGATTTAAAAAGAGTTCGGCTCCTTTATCTACTGCTAATTGTGCTAAATATTTGTCGTATCCAATTCTATCTAAAACATAGCCTACAGGTTCTTTTTTATTTACATTAAGAATTGTATTTGATGGTGAATGTAAATATGCACCATGTACTTCATTTATTATGTATTCATCAGGTAATATGTTTACATCCTTTATTTTTTTACCTAGAAGCCCTGCACATTGCAAAGGAACTCCTACTTCTTTCTTTTTCTCAAATATGGCAACTTTAAGTCCTTTTTCTGCAACATATCTTGCAAAAGTTGAGCCTACAGGCCCAGCTCCAACTACGGCAACATCATATTCATTCATATTAATCTTATCCTTCTTTAACGTGCTTAATTAACTTATTATTTCTATAAATATTTATTTGTTTAATTATCAATCAAAAATGCTTTTTTACAGGGAATCTAATGTAAAAATCACATTGAAATAAAACTTTATCTCCAAAAACATTTTTATTACTCTCTAATTAAATAATTGAAAAATATTGTGAAGAATTCAGATGGAATTAAACTATTTAAAAACTACTTTTCATTAATATCATGTATTATTTCGTTAGACAACTTCAAAAATCTTTCCACAACTCTACGGTATTTTTCTTCACTTTCTCTTAGCTTTTTCTCCATTTCATGTTTGTAAAGAGATATTTCTATCATACTGTTTAGTTCTCTGTCTTCAAATGGTTTGGTTAGATATCCATAAGGAACTGTTTTTTTGGCTCTTTGAATGATTTCATCATTAGAATAAGCAGTAATAAATATAATGGGAATATCAAAAAGATCATTTATACGGGCAGCTGTTTCAATACCATCTGTATCTCCTTTTAAAACAATATCCATTAATATTATGTCTGGTTTTACTTCTAATACCTTTTGTATGGCTTCTTTACAGGTATTTGCAGTTTCGGGTACTTCATAACCCATTTTTTCCAGGCGACCCTTGATATCCATGGCCACAACATTTTCATCTTCTACGACGAGGACAACTACTTGAGACATTATAACTAAATTGGTCTTAATAACTTTAAAACTTAATCATTGAAAATGAATTTAAAATTTTTAATATAATCATTATTATAAGTGAATATGCACTGTTTAAAATCTAAAAGCTCTTTTTAACATTAATTATGTCTTAAATTTATTATTAGAATTTTTGAGGTATATATAATAGATTAAACAAGTTTTTTCAGAGATAATCATGATTTTCAGCGTTTAAACTTCTTTTTATGTTCATCCATTATAGAATATTTGGTCTTTTTAGGAGCTGTGGGTTCATCTGTGAACGTATCTCCTTCAATTAGTCTATTAATAAGATCTTCCACTTCTGCAGGTTTGGGAACATCTTTTAAAACTAGGTGGGTGTAGTCATGGCCACTAAATATTTCTATATCTCCGCTGGACGATATTCGTTCTGTTAAACTCTGTGAAATGTTAATATCTTGAATTTTATCGTAGTGGATATATGTCTTATTTTTACGTATTAATCCTTTTTTAAAGATTATTCTACTGTTTGTAAGGATATATTTGGTATATTTCCATGAAAGTAGGTTCCAAATAATGGATATAATCAAAAAAAGGACTATGAGTAGTAAAAGTATTGTAACTGACTGTACAAGAGGAATTTGGACATAATTTATTAGATTATTTTGAATATTTGCAGTAAAGAATACTATTGACCGGAATAGGTATATAATTAGGATTATTAGGATGAATTTAATTAAAGCAGATTGTAGATACATAAAAAAACGAGGTCTCGTTTCAAATATCACTTCTTCGCCATGATGCATTTCTTTTGTATTTCTCATTTAAATCACTTTTATTTCTATTTAATCTTAAGGAAATAATTATCTAAATATTTTATGTAACTTTGTACAAATTAATCACGATGATTACAGAAAGAATTCAGATTGATGAAACCAATATTCTGCTTAAAACAGATTTAATAAATCATGGACTTCAAAATTTTATTTTAAGACAACGCATGGAGCTTATAAATTATATAAGAAAAAATAAAGATTTCATGATATCTTTTGAGCCAGTTGAAGTGGAGGAAGCGCCATTAATAGTCAAAATAATGGCTGAAGCCGGTGAAATTGCTGATGTGGGACCCATGGCGGCAGTTGCAGGGACAATATCTGAGGTTTCAATGCAATTTTTAGTTAATAAAGGCGTAAAATATGCAATTGTAGAGAATGGGGGAGATATAGCTATTAAAACCAACAAAGATGTTATAATGGGGCTTTATGCAGGAACATCATCTCTTTCAGGGCAAATTGGCTTTAAAATAAAACATGATAAAACTCCAATGGGAATATGTACATCATCAGGGACAGTAGGTCCTTCTATAAGTTTGGGCAGGGCCGATTCTGTTACAGTGTTTGCAGATAGGGCCAGTACTGCAGATGCACTTGCAACAAGTATTGCAAACGAAGCAAAAGGAGAATTAGATTCTGAAGCAGTTCAAAGTTGTCTTACAAGGGCTGAAGATTTTAAAGAATATTTTAGAGGAGTAATGGTTATTGTTGGAGAATCAGCAGGAACAATAGGAAAAATTCCTAAACTCATAAAAACAGATAAAAAAGCTGTTTTAGGGGATTTTTTTGAGCTTTATTAGGAAATAAATGATGAATATACTTGTTTTTGATATTATCTATTTAGATAACTTGTAATATGCCTCTGACTTTGTTAATATATAATTTTTTGATAAAGATTAAATACATGATTGCCCTAACTAACAGTAGTCATGATAAACATTTTATTAAGTTTTCATGGCAATATTGGCATTTTAAAAAAAACATCTAAAATATATTTAAGCACGCCTTAAATTTGATGAATCAGAAAATATTCGCCAATAAGTTAAATTGAATGTATTGGGCATAAAGGAGGTGAAAATAAGTTGAAAAAACAAATTACGCTCATTATTTTACTAACATTTTTATCGGTTGCACTTTGTAGTGCTGCATCTGCAGTTGTTTCACCAGATCCAACTCCCACACCAACTCCTACACCTACTACGAATACTCAATGGCAAACTCAAGTTATAGATGGGGGCATTACTGGGGAAACTTCTTCCATTGCAGTGGATTCAAATGGAAATCCTCATATAAGTTATCAAGGGACTAATGGACAAGACGATGTTTTAAAATATGCATCTAAAGATTCTGCCGGATGGTCAACTGAAATTGTGGATAATACTCCGTATTCTGGTGCTTATAACTCGTTAGCGATTGATAAAAATAATAATCCACATATAAGTTATTTAACGATGCACGATGAAATGAATTATGATTTAAAATATGCCACTAAAACATCTTCAGGATGGCAGATACAAACAATAGACACTGGCGTAAGAAGGGAATATACTTCAATTGCAGTTGACAGTAATGGAAATCCTGGCATTGTATATACGGTTTGGGATGATGGAGATTTTAAATTGAAATATGCTTACTTTAATGGGGCATGGAACACAGAATCAGTAGCAATGCAAGGTCATGGAGCTTCATTAGCATTTGATTCAAGCAATATTCCTCATGTAAGTTCATATGAGGGAGGTTCATTACTACGTTACTGGACAAGAGGAGCATCTGGATGGACTTCTGAACCGGTAGGTAATGTAGTTGTTCCTGGTTTCAGTGAAGTTACTTCTTTAAAACTTGATTCAACAGGAACTCCACATATAAGTTTTGCAGATTATGTTCCAGCGAGTGGAGAGCATATATTAAAATATGCCACTAAAACTTCTTCAGGATGGACTACAAGCACTGTTTACAGCGAATCTGGATGGGATGTTGGAACTTACAACGCTTTAGCTATTGATTCATCTAACATACCACACATAGTCTTTGATAAAACTAATGATGCGGGTTCTGTAGTTATTTACCAAGCTTACATTAAAAATGGAGCATGGACAGTAGAAAAAATAAATGACGGTACTCAGTGGAGATATGGGCCTGTATCTATTGCAATCGATCCAAAAACAGACAATATACATGTCAGTTATTATGGAAGTATAGATTATGCGTTCCTTGCAGGTCCAGCAAGAGCAGTTAACCCATCACAAACAGCTAACGCTCAAACAACAGTAAATGCACAAAGCAACACTATTCCAATGCAGGACACAGGTTTACCACTTGCAGGCTTGTTTGTTGCAGTTTTAATGGCTTTTGGTGGTTTAGCAACATCCAGAAAAAGCTAATAACTAAAAATTCTTTTATTTTTTTCTTTATTTATTTTTAATTTGACATTATATAAATTCAATAAATTTATATTGAAGTTTTATAAAAGATAAATTTCTATGGATTATATATCAATATTTCTTTTAGCAATAGGCCTTGCGATGGATGCTTTCAGCGTTTCTATAACACGGGGCTTAACAATGAAGTTCAATGTAAAACATGCGTTTGTCATTGCACTATTCTTCGGCGGATTCCAAGCTATAATGCCCGTATTAGGATGGATTTCAGGAATACAACTACAACAGTATGTTTCCACATTAGCACCATGGATAGCATTCACTTTACTGTCCATTATAGGTATTAAGATGATTTATGAAGGATTTTCAGATGATAAAGATGAAAATAAAAGTTTTTCATTGAAAGAATTGTTAATTCTTTCCATTGCAACAAGTATCGATGCATTTGTTGTTGGAATAACTTTTGCCTTTTTAAACACAGCCATAATTGAGCCAATCATAATAATAGGGTTAGTAACATTTGTATTGTCATTTATAGGAGTTTATATTGGTAAAAATATTGGGCATCTATTTGAAAATAAAATTGAAATTTTCGGTGGCCTAATTTTAGTGGGAATAGGCTTAAAAATACTTCTAGAACACTTATTTTTCTAATTATCTTATATTTAGAAAAAAAATTTAAGTATTATAAAGACTGCAAAAACTATCGAAATTTTCAATTTCGATGCATCAAAAGTCTAGGATTTTTGAAAGCCACGTTTTTGTGGCATAAAAATCGAAGATTTTTATAGCCTCAGATCGCCCATCATTCATCATCAGTTCAGAGCTCATAGGGTTCATCATTGGCTTAAAATGGTTTTTTAATTAAAATATAAATAGTTTGTGTAAAAAGAAGAATTTAAAAAATAAAAGAGTTAAGCCCTCAAACATAATTGTTTGGAGCCTGCAAAATCTTCGATTTTGTCCTTCAACACCGAAAATCCCTCAAAATATTTGATTTTCGAGCGATTACCCGTACATTACTCCGGCTTCTCTTCTAATTTCCTCTTCATTTTCAAGTCCTACAATTTTATCGACAGCGTCCATGAAATCATTCATGGAAACAATGGATCTTTCCTCTCTTATTGCAAACATACCTGCTTCTGTACAGACAGCTTTGATATCGGCACCAGAAGCACCTTCTGTAAGTGCTGCAACAAGTTGTATATCCACATTTTCTTCTAAAGACATCTTTTTAGTGTGGATCTTAAGGATTTCCATTCTTCCATCTTCATTTGGAATTGGAACTTCTATGAACCTGTCAAATCTTCCGGGACGTAGAAGTGCAGGGTCTAATATATCTGGTCTGTTGGTAGCTGCAACAATTCCAACATTTCCTCTGCCTTCAAATCCGTCCATTTCTGCAAGTAACTGCATAAGAGTTCTTTGAACTTCACGGTCGCCGCTTGTTGAACTTTTAAGTCTTTTTGCTGCAATAGCATCTATCTCATCAATAAAGATAATACTTGGGGATTTTTCTTTTGCAAGCTCGAAAACACCTCTAACAAGTCTTGCACCTTCTCCAATATATTTTCTTACAAATTCTGATGCAACAATCTTTATAAATGTAGCATTGGTTTCATGTGCAACTGCTTTTGCAAGGAGAGTTTTACCTGTTCCAGGGGGACCGTATAATAAAACTCCTTTTGGTGGTTCAATCCCAATACTTTCAAATAATTCTGGTTTTTTGAGAGGTAGTTCTACAGTTTCTTTTACCTCGACAACTTGTTCTTCAAGTCCGCCAATTTGCCCGTAACTTACATTTGGTTTTTCTTCTACTTCCATACCAGTTACTACAGGATCTTTTTCTGATGGCAGTATATTTACAATGCTAAATGTTTGCTGGTTTAATGCAACCCTTGAACCTGGTTCAAGTGATTTTGTATCTAATAAACGTGAATATCCAATAACAAAGTGAGGTCCTGTGCTGCTTTTCACTACTAGCTTTCCATCTTCTAAAACTTCTGTTATGGTAGCTACTACTAGTGGAGGAGATCTAAATCTTTCAATTTCTCCTCTTAGAGATTTTACTTCTCTGTCGAGCCTCATTTTCTCATTTTCAACTAAAACCTTGTCTTTTTCAAGCTTTCTTACTTTCCACATTAGGTTTCTTTTGGTTTTACTATTTTCATCTTTTAGGAGTTTAATTTCCTTTTTAAGATCTTCAGTCTTTTTCATTATATTTTTGGACATGTTTTCCATGATCCCTACTCACTCCTGATGGTTTTTCAATTGAATTAATTAAAAATATTATAGATAGGTGAATATATTTTTGTTTTAATAATATTTAAATATAGAGGTTAGATAAAATAATGGGAAAAAAACTTAATTAAGATACTAATTTAAAGTGAACAGAACTAATTAATCTTAAATCCAAATTATGGATGAATTTAAGTATTAAAAAGCTTTGTTTCTAAATGTTTTCATGAACTTCATCTTGATCAAAAAGTTAGTATATAACTTAATTTAATAAAGATATAATTACTTTTTTGCAAGTGGATTTCAATTCGCGTTAAGATATTACAAAGGGATAACATGAGATGCGAGATATGTGGAAAGAAAATAATTGGAGAACCAATTAAAACAAAAATCGAAAGTTCTATTATGAGTACTTGTAATGAATGTGCTAAATTTGGGAAAGTTCAAAGAGAACCGCCAAAACCAAGAAGACAAAAACCATTTAAAAGAAGTCCCAGAATTAGAGAACCAGTAGAAGAAGTTATTGAAGAGTATAACATTATTATAAGAGAAGCAAGGGAGAAAAAGGGATGGTCTCGTGAGAATCTTGCCGAGAAAATATATGAAAAGGCTTCTGTGATAAATAGAATTGAAACTGGAAAAATGGTTCCTGATATTAGACTTGCAAAGAAATTAGAAAGACTTTTGAATATTAAACTTATCGAAAAGTCTGAAGATATTAAACTGGACGATCTGGGGCATTCATCTGGTAGAGGAGCTACTATTGGAGATATAGCTAGAATAAAAAGGAACTAAATTTTTAAAATATTAAGTTGGATAAATCCAACTAAATTTATTTTTGATTATTTATGTGAATAATAGCCCTTTAAAGGCGGTAATTTATTATACATTTTTTTTATTTCTTCAAATTCATTATATTCGTCACTTATTACTACTACATGTGCAGGAGGATGTATTTTTTTTATGTGCATTATACTCTTTGTAGTATCTTCTAAAACTTTTACAAGAGTTGATATTTCACATTTAGATCTTAAATCTTGTTTAAGAATTCCTTTAGCAATCCTATCAGCAATTTGAGGGTTAATTATCTTTGGAGATCCTGCTATTTTTAAGTTAGCATGCCTTTCTATATCTGCAAGGGCATTTAATAACTTTCCTTGATTATCTGCACGTACTAAAATTAAAGCCATATTAATCACGTTTTTTATTTTTAAATTAATTTTTATATTATATTTTAAATTACCAATAAACTCTTTGAAAAGAATGAAATAAGGGAAAATAAAGTTTCAACCTATTTAAATGATTTAAATAATCTACTTCTAAAAAGGACTAAAAGCACAAGTATAAGTCCTATTGCAGTCTGCATATTCCCAATTAAATCTAGAATGGATGAACTTATTGGAAGATTCCATGGAGGGGCAGTTCTATGGTCTGGAAGTGGTTTGAAATAAATACCCACAGCTCTTGAACTCTCCTTGACATTTACATCTTTAGGTTCTACATAATTTATACCCACTAAAAGACCATTGTCTATTGCTTTGTTAATACTGTTTGATATCTCTAAATTATTGTAACCATGTTTTTTGATGGATGCAGTTACAATTTCCTGTGTTGTTTCTTTTAGACCCATCTCGTCTGTTCCATAAACAGAAACCTGTACTGTTTGCCCAGTAACAGTAAGAGCATTTATAAGGGCGTCATATGCATAAATTGTTTTAAGTGGTGTTCCATCAATTGGACACACTTGATAAGAGTCTGCTCCTGGAAAACCAACACTCCAGCTGTCGGTTGGACAAACTTTACTGTAAGGAGTGTTCATAGGATAACCAGTTGTATTTAACTTTTCTGGAGTAAACATGTCACCAGTAGTTATTCCTGAAACAAGATTGGTTCCTCCACCACCGTATTTTTCCCCAGCATCATTGGATACTTCTTCAAATGCCTTTCCAAGTATGTATGTGGCGGAATAACCATCTCTTATGTTTTTACCCATATTTACAGCAGTCTGTTGACGTACAGTGTCGGCTGTTCCGTACATAGGATTACCTGGTGTATTTAATAAGTGAATGATAGCTCCTTTTTTTCCTGCTGGTAAAACTGCAAGTCCTCCAGAATAAGGTGTTACTGTAATTGTTCCATCAGTATCTACTATCACCACATAAGCATGGAAGTAACCTCCTACTGCAGCACCTTGTGTAGGGGTTCCAACCATGGTTCGGATTCCGGCATAATTGCTTGCAAGAGCTGCAGCCTGTGATGGTGTAGCACCAGAGTTAAGGGATTGTATAGTTGCTACAATAGCTTGTAATCTGGGTATAGATTCACCTTCACCACCAGAGAGAACAGCAAAATGTTTGTCTTTAGACAGTAAAAAAGTGGATTGAAACATATTTTGTTGAAATGACATACTGCCTGCTGCTGCTCCATTTGGATCTTTTCCTGTAGGATCTGTAATTATTATTATATTACAAGTAGCAGCAGCAGGTGTGATAAGCATTAGGCAAATTAAAATGGAAAATAGTAATCTTTTCATCCACCCACCGCCGTAGTTGTATTTACTTGCACATTGGCCCAATCTTCAATCACATTTACAGTGATAATTCCTTGTTCTCTGTCAACTTTAACATCTGCAGCTACTATTGGAGTTAATCTGGTACCAGGGATTGTTGTCAATGTAGCGAATTTCTTGGCATTCGTTATTGCCTCACTTAATGGCAATTCCCTTTTTCCCGTTACTAATGTGTCTCCTTTAATATAACTTCCTGTTCTAAAACCTGCCTCAGCTATGTTACTTCTTATAGAATCAGTTGGTACTATGTCATTTCCTTTAATTATTACTCCAGATATGGGTATTCCTTGATCTACGTTAGTAGACGTAGCATATGACATGTAAGTCATGGCTCTTCCAGATACTATCAAAATGAAGGCCAGCATTAAAATGATTAAAGTGTCTCTTCTTATTTTTATGAACATCTCATCACCAAACGTGAATAATTAGATTTTTTTAGTTATTTAATTAGTTATCAGTTTTTTTTTAGATTTTAAAATTTTCTCTAAAAGCTCATTTGCAGGATCCATGCCCTGTGCACCAATTAATAAAATTGTATCTTTATTATCTGCTAAGTTTAGAACTTCTTCTAAAGCATCATATAATCTTTTATAAAAGATATATTTTATCCCTCTATTTTCAAGTGTATCTACAAAAACTTTTTTTTCATCTTCAGTTACGATGTTTAAATTATCTACTACATCATTACTACTGGTTACAATGAGTTTATAATGGATATTTTGAAGTCCATCAGCAATAGCTTCTGCATTTACTTGATTAATAATTTCTCCTCTTGATCCACGGATAGCTGAAACCACAAAAAAGTTTCCATTACTCATTAAAGCAGCATTTTCTATTGTAGCACGTATTCCATCAGGGTTATGGGCAAAATCATCAATAATATAAGGATTGTTATTTATTATTGTAAATCTTCTTTTTAAGGGTTTGTATGTCTTAACAGCATGTTCAATAGTTTTATGATCTATATTTAAGGATATAACTGCTCCAATAGCTGCCATGATGTTTTGAATGAAGTGGTTGCCTTTAAATGGGAGATCATTCTTTTTAATTATAATATTTCCATTATATACAATTCCATTTTCATTATTGCTGATTTGTGCGTTATTTCCGAAGAATATGATATTTTTAGCAGGTGTAAGATTTTCCATTTTTTTAACAAGAGGATCATCATTATTTAAGATTAAATGGCTATTTTCTTTATTAATTGCTTTTACTGCACCTGATGTTTCATCAAAGGTTTCTTCAATTGAATTTACAAGTCCTATATGATCTAGGGCCACATTAGTTATAACCACAACGTCAGGATCAATTGCTGAGGTCATTAAGTAGGCATGATCTTTCATAATATTATCAAGCCATCCTTGAACTTCTGA
The DNA here is from genome assembly GCA_016222945.1 of Methanobacterium sp. Lineage (NCBI taxonomy): Archaea > Methanobacteriati > Methanobacteriota > Methanobacteria > Methanobacteriales > Methanobacteriaceae > Methanobacterium > Methanobacterium sp. The sequence continues at coordinate 41,865 of JACRPY010000004.1, forward strand.
AACTTCTATTACCATTGCATCTATTTTTTCTCCAAATTCGGCTATTTGTTTTGCTACCATTGGATCTATAAGTGTGTTAAATTCTGATTTTGAATCAGTGTTAGTGTAAGTACAGTAACCTGCTTCTTTTAATATATGATAAATCATATGGGCAGTTGTAGATTTACCATTAGTTCCAGTTATGACAACACGAATAGAATCATTTGCAAATTTATTAATAGCCCAGTTAATAGCGAAAGCATTGGCTAATTCTATTTTTTCTGTTATAATTATTGGTAATTCAAGTTTTTCAGCAGTTTTTATGGCATTACCTTTAGGATTTTGGGTTATTACGCATGAAATTCCTTTTCGGGCTGCAATTTCAACTCCCTTTTCATCTATCCAGTGCCTGATTACTGCATCTCCTTTTCGAGCTGCATTTAAAAAATTGAAAATACCACCTATAACTTTATCATAGCCAATGAGTGTCCCATTTATTTCTTTTGCAATATATGATGTTTTAAGTTCTTTCATTTTCTCACAGAGTTAAATTATGAAATAATGATAAAAATAAAGAGCTAATGCGCATATTAAAACGGTAATTCCCCAGTAAAGGACTACAATCTTCTTTTCAGATAATCCTTTGTAATTTAAAGTGTGATGTAATGGTTCTACTGGTAATTTTATAATATGGGCACGATGCATAAGGCTTACTACTACTGAAAGAATAGGGATGGCCAGTGCAATTAAAGCGAAATAGATAATATTTCCTAAAAATGCTGCAGTAATATAACCTGCTCCTAATGCAAAAGCACCAGTGTCACCCATGAATATACTTGCAGGATATCTGTTAAGGGCTAGAAAACCAAATGAAACTCCTGAAAGTGCTATGAATGGAACAGAACCATCAAAGTTCCCTATAGATATTGAAAAAATAGCACATGCAGATGAAGCTATTGCAACTATTCCTGCTGCTAAGCCATCCATTCCGTCAATAAGGTTTACAGCATTTATTGCACCTATTATACCAAATATTATGACAGGTATTACAAGTATACCTAAATTAAATCCGAGAACGGAAGAACTAACTGCTCCTGAACCTACTAAAAACAGGGAAATTAAAATTTGGGCGAATATTTTTTCACTTTCTTTAACTTCATTCTTTATAGGTGCCTCACCAATTATTTCAACATTATTTTCTTCTAAATGTTTTATTAGGTCCTTTTTAGCTTTAGGTGTTGCAACTCTTGCTTCTTCACCAGGTTTTAACATTAATCTGCCCATTTCTATCGGACCAGAAGAAATGTTTCTTATCTTTTTCTGGATTTCCTTTGTTTTCAGTCCAATTAAATCATCGAAAAGACCAATAATACTTGCAGTTAACATTAAAAGAGCCATTAAAACTAAATTTTTGTTTGTAAAATAAATACATGAAATAAGAAGAATCCCCAGTAATATTGCAAGCCCTCCCATTGTAGGTGTTCCTGCTTTATGGCTGTGTTCAGTTACAATTGGTTTATCTGTTATATTGGCATCTTTCAATATTTTCCGGACAAATAAGGTGAAAAATACGGTAGAAATGAATGCGATAATGAATATTATGATGTCTGTCTGTGAAATGTTCAACTTACCACCTGATATCTAAAATTTTATTTATAATTTTGTTTTTATTATTTACTTTTATATATTTAATGAGATATAATGCTCTTTTTGACTTTCAATTTAATAAAACTTTTTATAATCAATATTTAACTTATTTGCAGTATCAAAAGCTTTTTGCATACTTGTAGAACGAATTGTTATTCGTTGAAACTTTTCAGGGCCGTGGATTACAAAGCAATTTTCATCATGGAAATTTCTGAATTTGTAATTATTTTTATCTGTTTTATAGTCACCCATAGGTATTTCAAGGGCATAATACTCTTTTAACCTTTTTAAAACGTTTTTAGACTTCCACTTCCCTGTTGCCATGTCCACTAATTCATTTAGAGGATTTATATCACTTGAAGCTGCTGTTAAATATCTTGTACCGCTAGGACGGGTGTTTATTTCGATAAAATAAGAAATTTCTTCTTTTTCATCAAAAATTATATCTATATCAATAACTCCCTGAGAACCTAAGAGATCAGCGATATTTTTGGCTGTTTCTTTTATATATTCATTATTAACACTTTCAATGTTTAAAGGAGCTGTTTTAAGTTTATCCAAAGGATGAGTACAATCTAAAGTTGTTTTTCCCTTACATACGGGGACAAGAGGAACTGTTTTGTTATTCCATCTTAAAACTTCAATGGATATTTCAAAACCTTCTACAAACTTTTCTGCAAATGATTCTTCAAAATAGGGGATACATTCTTCCAGATCAGATGGAGTTAGTGCAATTTTAACGCCGCTACCACCTTGTCCTTCAAATTTTTTTAATACAACAGGTAAATCTATTTTAGAGTGATTTTTAGAAAATTTATTAAAATCAGGAGTTTTAATTTCATTTTTAATGAAAAATTCTTTGGTTTTTAGTTTATCTCCTGCAGTAATCACCGTATCTAAAGGAGAAGCAACTACTGGAATTCCATAATTATTTTCTAAGTCTTCTTTAAGCATTGAAACTTCAATAAGAGGTTTATCTATTCCAATTAAAGGTACAACTGCATCTACATCTTCTTTAAGTGCAATCTCTTTGGGTTTTTCCATTCCTCTAGGAACAACATACTGGATATCTGCAAGCTCAAGATTTTTTGAATCAGGGTTTGATTCGGTTAATACGCTCGTAATTCTCTCTTTTTTTGCATATAAAGCAATATCATCAAAAAGTCTTGCTCCAATAAATAGAATCTTCATTTTATCACTTAAACAATAATTATGGATAATAACTAAATTAAAATTATTAGTTTTAAACTAAATTAAACTGTTTTTAATTACATGAACTATGCAATGTATATTAACTTTTTGGATAATAATAAATATTGAATTATTATTGATATTAATTTTTAAAAAGCAACAATATTTGAAAAAATTTAAAATTCATAAAGCAGAGTTTTATGTCAAGTAATATGTAAATATAAACTATATATTGGTATTAATAACATTTAGATTATTCAATTAACTCAAAGAAGGTACTTAAAACTTTTTCAATACTATCTTTAACCTCTTTTGAGATATCATGAGCAAGCTCCATACTTTTAGGCTGAATCCCTAAAAGAATTATATCAGCGTCCATGGTTGATTCAAGATATTTTATCAAGAAGGATATGGGCATGGCGTGGGTTGAAATATTGTAATTAGCAATTTCCTCTTTCCTAACTGTACGAATGAAACCAGGCGATTTTGCCATATCCACAGCATCAACAAGGATAATGTGGCTGGGATTTTCCTTTCGTATTAAACCAGTATAGTTTTCAGGAACAGTTCCTCCATCAAAAACAACAACATTATCTTTATGCAGTGATTCACTTAATTTTTTAGCTATAACTGAACCAAGAGCATCGTCACCTTTTATTTCATTACCAATACCCAGAACTGCTATTTTTTTGAAATTATTCAGAAATTCTTTCAATTCTTGTTTGTATGCTATTTAATCCACCACCCATCTTGTAACTTAATTCTATCTTTATACAATCTCCTTTATTTACATTAATTTTTTCTATGGGAATAAGCAGCGGAGGATTAAGCATTGGGGTTGGTCCACAGATAATATCCTCTGTCAGTAAGGTAAATGTAGTTAGTTTAATACCAGAAATGGTGCCCTTGTGAGATATTTTAAAATTTATATCCACTTTTAAATCTTCATCAATTCTCTTTTTAAAATTAATTTCGCTGTATATAACAAAATCACTCATTATTTTATAATATGGCTGTTTATTACCACTAATATCCTCATAACAGATATGATCTCTGTCCATAGTTATAACTTCTGCACCATTTATTATTTTATGAGGAATAACTTCTCCATCCTCTTTTAGATATTTTAAAATAGAATTTAGTACAGGAACCTGTTCTTCATCAATTAAAGCAGTGTCTAACATTTCACATATTATTAAATCTGCTTTTTTAGGAAAAATAACGTCTTTTGCATCATTGTTGATTAAAATAATATTATTAAATAGCCTGAAATTGGACTCTGCAAGTTTTGCTACTTTAGGATCAATTTCAATAGAATAAATAAAATTAGAATAAGGTGCAGCTAAAATTGAGAGTATCCCACAACCTGCACCAATATCATAAACTGTTCCATTAGCCTTCTCTTCAATGGCTTCTAAGAACGCTGTTAATCTCTCTTCATCAGATAAAAGGTTAAAATGATATGTTGTTGTGCGTATCATTGATTTTAGTGATAACAAATCAGATTGGTTCATAACGCACATTTTTGACATTTATTAGTTATCATGACTCTTCTTCTTAAACTGGTCATTGTCTGATAATCTACTATATAGCTCTGATTTATTAATGTATCATTTAAAAATTTATTTAAGGTGATAGTGGACTGCTTTTACTTTTTCCTTCAAGGTCAAGTGCTTTTCCAACAGCTGTACTGGTAAGACGTACGTGTTCTACACCTTTTAGTCTCATTATTTTTTCTGAAAGTGTTCTGATGTATTTTACATCTCCTTTTACGACTACTACTTCCAGGCAATGTTTATCAGTCATGTGTACATGCATAACTGCGTTAATGAAATCTTTGTAGTCATGTTGGATTTCGGTAAGGTCTTCCATTACACCAGTGTAGTGGTGATCGTAAATTACGGCAATAATTCCGATTCTTTCTCCTTCCATCTCGTTCATCCATTGATACCTTACAATATAGTCTTTTAACGCGTCTCGAATACCTTTTGATCTTGATTGGTATCCTCTGTCTTTTAATACTCCATCAAATTCGTTTAACAATTTTTTTGGTAGAGACATACTAATTCTCATCACATTTTTCCCTCCATTAATAATATATTATATTCATACGTTTTGATAGCATTTAAATGTTGTCATTACACAACAATATTGTGCTTATTGGGCAATATTCGTACAAATTTATAATTCTATTTGAATATGTTATTACTATTTAAACTTTGTCATCAGATGACAATATTGTCTGCATTGAACAACAAATAATATTATATAAACGCCTTGTAGTAATATTAACTTATTTATATTAACATCTAAATTTAAATAAATATTATATTTTTGTGAATACTCATATACCTTTGAAAGATCAATTAATAATTGTGATGGATTAATTGGAGGAATTGGTATGAAAGTTAAAGAAGCAATGAATCAAGGTGTAATAGCAATAAAACCTGATACAAAACCATTAGACGCGTTTGAAAAAATGTATAAAGAAGGCATAAGAAGACTTTTTGTAATGGATACAGAGGAAAACCCTGTTGGTGTAATATCATACCTTGATCTTGTAGGCGTACTTGGAACTCTAAAACCCAGCACCAAAAACACTGATAGCTTAAAAATAGAAGATATCATGTCTGAAGATTTAATGACAATATCTGCTGACGATGAAATTGAAGATGCTGCTAATTTAATGTTAAGAGCTGATGTATCAGGATTATTAGTTTTAGAAGATAAAAAACCAGTGGGAGTAATTACAAAAACAGACATTTGTCGGCTGGTAGCAGCTGAAATTTTAGTACCAAGCTAATTTATGACAATTATAAGAAATTCAATTATATTATCAATTATTTTTTTTAATTAATAATTTATATTCAAATAAATAATTTTAAAAATTTGTTTTTATATCAGTTTCGAATAATACTAATTTTAAAGAATATTTAAAAATTTTATTGTTTAATTAATTCAGAAACTGTGATTAATAAAAGAGTGCGGCTGCCGGGATTTGAACCCGGGTCGTAGGCTTGGAAGGCCCAAGTCCTAACCAGACTAGACTACAGCCGCAATGCGGCGTCCGGGATTTGAACCCGGGTCACTGGCGTGGCAGGCCAGAGTCTTAACCAGACTGGACTAACGCCGCATACCATGATTTTGGGTTTATCATATATAAACCTTTAGGTTAAAGTGATAGAATAGTGAAGTAATGTTTTTTGCTATTTTTTAATCACAAAAAGTAGTTAAATTCATTTTATTCGAAACATTTATATAATCCTAAAGGTAATTGTCTTCCGGTTTAAAAAATTTAATTAAAATTTAATAAATAATAATTTTATTTCATTTTATTAAATTGAATATGTCAGAATAAAAAAATAATGAAAATTTAAAAGGAGGGATTTATTACGAATATTAGTTTGAAGAATTTAGGAATTCCTTTGGCTATAGTTGCGTTTATTGTGATTATGTTGATTCCATTGGAGAGCTGGGGTTTAAATTCTGCGGGTCATGCTGCTATTGCTCTGCTTGTATTTGCTATTATTATGTGGGCGACTGAGGCTTTGCATTTGGCCGTTACTTCTTTGATTATTTTGTTTATTCAGCCTATTGTTGGTGTTGAAAGTTTTGACGCTGCTGTAATTGGTTTTGCAAATCCTATCATTTTCTTGATGATTGGTGGTTTTATTATTGCTGAGGCAATTCGTAAAAGTGGATTGGCTACACGTTTAACTTATGCAATGCTTAGAAAATTTGGTACAACTCCCAGTAAGAGTTTATTTGTGTCTGTTTTCTCTACAGGAATTTTGTCTGCATGGATTGAAAATGTTGTGGCTTATGCAATGCTGCTGCCCATTATTAAGGAGATTATACCATTAATGGGTGTTAAGAATCCTGAAAAAGAAGATAGTAATTTTGCAAAATCCATGGTGCTTGGTGGATCTTACGGTTCTCTGGCTGGTGGATTTGGTACAGAAATAGGAACTGCACCTAACCTTATGGCTGCGGCTTATACTGGAATTCCATTTGCAAATTGGATGGTTTTTGGATTCCCATTAGCATTTATGCTAATGACTGTAATTTGGAAGTGGCTTGGATGGGTGTACAAACCAGAAATAAGTGGAATAGTCGGCGGAATGGAGACTATATCTAATAAGATGGAATCTTTAGGGTCAATAACAAAGATAGAGAAAATAACTATAGTTTTACTACTGTTTACTATTGGATTATGGGTTACTTCAAGTTTCACAGGAATAAACAGTTATTCGGTGGCTTTAATTGGTGCAGTGCTTTTCTTTGCATTCAGGGTGATTGAATGGAAGGACGCGCAAAATGGTGTGGATTGGGGTTTAATAATCTTCTTCGGAGGAGCACTATCACTAGGAGCAGCACTACTAAACACCGGAGCGGCAGCGTGGCTGATAAATGATATAATTCTGTTTTTAGGGCCAAACGCATCAACAATGCTCATAACTGTAGTGCTGATGATTATCGCGGTTTCAATTACACAGGTAATGTCAAATATTGCGCTTGCAGCAATATTAGTGCCATTATCCGTTACACTGGCAACAGCACAAGGATTACCAGTAGGAATATATGCAGTACCAGTAGCAATCGCTTGTAGTCTTTCATACATGCTACCAACAGCGGACCCAACCGTAGCAATGGCCTATGGAACAGGATATGTAAAGATCAAGGAAATATTCAAAGCAGGAGTTCCACTGATCATAATAGGAATAATAATGACCATATTAGTACTATTACCTGTAATAAGCTTTGCACCATGGCTCATAGGAGCATAAATATAACATAACAAAAAAATTGCAGATTAAAATATTTTTCTGCAATCATCATTTATTTTTTAATAAAATTTTTCAACAGATTCTTCAATTATTGTAAGATCCACGTTATCTTCAACTATTTCTGCTAATCTATCAATTGAAAACTTTTTAAGTGTTTCAAAATTGTCTTCTGTAAAACCAAGTGTTTCCAAACCATTTTCTGCCCTTAAATAATCTGTAAATACTCTTCTAAATTTAAAATTGTGGAATATACCGTGTAAATAAGTTCCAGCAGTTAATCCATTAATTGCACCGTCATAACCCGACGAAGGATGATTTCCACATCCTTGAACAACTTTAAAAAGTGGTTTAGAGTCTCCAAGAACAGTTAATCCTTCATGAAGTTCATACCCTTTAACAAAATCTCCTTTAATATCTTTAAAAAGGCGATTTCCAAGAACTTCAGCTTTACTTTGAGTAACTATCTTGTCAATCCTTTCAAATTTAGTCTTAGCATCTAAAATACCAATTCCTTCAACACTACCATACTTTGATTCCTTAAATGTTTCGTCGATGATTTTAGTTCCAAGGATTTGATATCCGCCACAAATTCCAAAAACAGGAATTTCTTGAGATAAATGAACTATTTCATCAGTAAAACCAGCATCATTTAATGCTACCATATCGTTTATGGTATTTCTGGTTCCAGGAATGATTAAGGCGTCTATATTTCCAATTTCATCTCCCATTTCAATTAATTTTATTCCTATATCTGGCTCATATTCAAGAGGATCAATATCAGTAAAATTGGAAATTCGGGGCAGTCTCATTACTCCAATATTAATCTTCTCATTTTTACTGTATTTATGCTCAGAAAGAGAAGCAGAATCCTCTTCTGGAAGTTTTAAACTTTCATCATAGGGCATAACACCAAGTACAGGAACTCCTACAATTTCTTCAATCTGGCGGATTCCTGGAATTAATATATCTAGATTACCTCTGAATTTATTGATAATTATTCCTTTTATACGATTCCTATATTTTTCTTCAAGAAGAGTAAATGTCCCTGCTATTGATGCAAAAACACCACCCCTATCAATATCTGCAACTAATAGTACATCAGCATCAGCTAATTCTGCTATTTTCATATTAGCAAGGTCTTTATCTTGCATATTAATTTCAGCAGGAGATCCAGCTCCTTCAATCACAATAATATCATAATTGTTTTTTAAAGATTCTAAAGATTCTTTTATAGCTTTTAAAGCTTTTTCTCTAAAAGAATTTTGGTATTCATAGAAATTCATATCATTAACAGGTTTTCCATGCACAATTACTTGAGATATGAAATCTTCTTTGGGTTTAAGAAGAATAGGATTCATATGATAAGAAGGCTCGACTCCAGCAGCTTCAGCTTGCAGAACCTGCGCAATTGCAATCTCTGCATTTTCATGAGTTGTGTACGAATTTAGTGACATGTTTTGAGATTTGAAAGGTGCTACTTTGTATCCTCTTTTTGAAAATATTCTACAAAGTGCAGCGACAACAACACTTTTTCCAGCGTTTGATGATGTTCCCTGTACCATTATGCATTTAGTTTTATTAGAACGCAAAGTTAAGGCCTCCTTACGTTTAAGATAATAAGTTGATTGTAATTAATTTTAGATGTATTATTGAATATGTTTTATAATATACTTCTTTTTGGTTTTATAATGTTTTATCCATGATTTCATCTTCTTTAGTAATAAAAAGCTTTTTTAAAGATATATTGTGCCATAAAAATTTATTTTGATATTAAAGTTGAAATTAATATTGAAATATTTAGTCAATTATTTAAAAGAGGTTTTTTTAATAGTAAATTGATTTAATTTAAATGAAAAATATTTTTTAGCTTCAAAGCGAAAAGTAGATATTTATATATACCAATAGTATATATTAATAAATTTAATATTAGATCAAAAATATTTACTTAAAATTGTTGATTTTAATAAAATGAATCAGTAGGAGGTTGTCATGAATCATGACAAATCTAAATTCGAACTCAAATTCATTTAAACTAAGAACTTATGAGACATCGGGGGATATAAAAGTCCCTGAAAAAATAATTGACCAGATTATAGGTCAAGAAGAAGCAGTTGAAACCGTTAAAAAAGCTGCTAAACAAAGAAGAAATGTACTTCTAATTGGAGAACCAGGTATTGGTAAGTCCATGCTTGCAAAGGGAATGGCTGAATTGCTCCCTGGAGAAGAACTTCAAGATATTTTAGTTTATCCTAACGTAGAAGATAATCATAATCCTTTAATAGGAGTCATGCCTGCAGGTGAAGGTAAAAAAGTCGTTGCAAACTATAAAGCAAAGGCAAAAAGCCAGGAAGAAAAGAAAAACTTGTTTACAATGATCATAATATCTTTCATATTGGTCATTGGATTTGTTATGCAAAGATATTTAGAGGCCATAATTGCTGCAGGAATTGTTTTACTGGTGCTTATGCAGATGAAGCCTAAAACTTCAATTATGGTCCCAAAACTCCTTGTAAACAATGAAAATCATATTGTTGCTCCTTTTGTTGATGCAACTGGTGCACATGCTGGAGCTTTATTAGGTGATGTAAGACACGATCCATACCAGTCTGGAGGATTAGGAACTCCTGCGCATGAACGTGTTGAAGCTGGAATGATTCACAAAGCCAGCAAAGGAGTTCTATACGTGGATGAAATGGGTACCATGAAAATGAAAACCCAGCAAGAGCTTTTAACAGCAATGCAGGAGAAAAAATATTCTATAACTGGGCAAAGTGAGACAAGCAGCGGAGCAATGGTTAGATCTCAAGAAGTTCCATGTGATTTTGTTCTTGTTGCATCTGGAAATCTCCAAGTGCTTGAAGGAATGCATATTGCGCTTAGATCAAGGATAAGAGGATACGGTTATGAAGTCTTTATGAAAGATTCAATGCCTGATAATCCTGAAAACAGAGATAAGTTAGTGCAGTTTGTTGCTCAGGAAGTTGAAAAAGATGGTAGAATACCTCATTTCAATATAGGGGCCGTTAAAGAAATTATAAGGGAAGCTCAAAGAAGGGCAGGTAAAAAAGATTCGTTAACATTAAGATTAAGGGATTTAGGTGGACTTATAAGGGCTGCCGGGGATATAGCCAAAGGAGAAGGTGCAGAGCAGGTTACTGTAGCGCATGTACTAAGTGCTAAGAAACTCGCCCGAACCCTTGAACAGCAAATTGCAGATCGGTACATAGGCCAAAGGAAAAAATACAAAGTATTTAAATCTGAAGGCGGTAAAGTAGGTACAGTAAACGGTCTTGCAGTAATTGGGGATAGAAGTGGTATAATCCTTCCAATAGTTGCCGAAGCTGCTCCTGCCCAAAGTAAAGAAGAGGGTAGGATCATTGCAACTGGTAAACTTGGAGAGATAGCTAAGGAAGCTGTTCAAAACGTCAGCGCTTTAATTAAAAAGCACACTGGAACAGACATATCCAGTTATGATATACACATACAGTTCCTGCAATCCTATGAAGGTGTTGAAGGAGATAGTGCAAGTGTTTCAGTAGCTACAGCTGTTGTTTCATCCCTTGAAAACATCCCTGTTGACCAATCGGTAGCATTAACTGGTTCATTAAGTGTTAGAGGAGATGTTCTTCCAGTAGGTGGAGTAACTGGTAAAATTGAAGCTGCAGCAGAATCTGGAATTAAAAAGGTTTTAATACCAAGTTCTAATATGAATGATGTTCTAATTGAAGAAAGATACAAGAATAAAATTGAAATAATTCCTGTTGATACTTTAAATGATGTACTTGAACATGCACTTATTGGAACTGGCAAAAAAGGCCTTCTTGATAAAATGAGGAAGATATCTGATATAGTTCCAGATATTGGATTGAAAAACCCAACAACCCATTAAATTCAATTTGAAAGGAAATTCCCTTTCATCTAATTATTTTTTAATTTTTGAAGGTGAAGTTTATTTGTGGCATATTCACTTGAAATAACAGATCATTATAAATGCTTTGATAAACAATATTTTATTATATTAAGAATTTGATATTCATTGAATTATATCACTAATTTTTTTAATTAGATTTTTGATTAATAATTTTACAAGTTTAATTCTAATGAAATTAGATTAAAATAAATTAGCGAATTAAAATAAAGGACGATAAAATGGAAAAATTAAGATTTTCGGATTTAGATCTCTCTGATGAGATCAAAAAAGCTATTGTAGATATGGGATTTGAAGAAGCAACTCCAATTCAATCACTTGCAATCCCCCACGTTTTAGGTGGAAAAGATGTTATAGGCCAGGCACAGACAGGTACAGGAAAAACCGCAGCATTTGGAATTCCAATTTTAGAAATGGCTAACCCTGAAGATAAGAAATTACAGGCAGTAATATTGTGTCCTACAAGAGAATTAGCGATTCAAGTAGCAGAGGAAATTAGAAATCTCTCAAAATATATGAAAAAACTCAATGTTTTACCTATATATGGTGGACAGCCTATAGAAAGACAAATTAAGGCATTGAAAAAGGGTGTTCAAATTATTATAGGGACTCCTGGACGTGTTATGGACCATATGAGACGCGGAACTTTGAAAATGAGTAATGTGAAAATGATGGTTCTTGATGAAGCAGATGAAATGCTTGACATGGGATTTAGAGAAGATATTGAATATGTATTGCAAGACATGCCTCAAGAAAGACAAACACTCCTATTTTCAGCTACAATGTCAAAACCAATCTTAAATTTGACTAAGAAGTATCAAAACAACCCTGAATTTTTGAAAGTTATTCATCAGCAGATGACCGTTCCTGAAATTCAGCAGATATACTTTGAAGTTAAAGAAAAGATGAAATTAGAGTTATTGTCACGTTTAGTAGATATATACAATCCACAATTATCTTTGGTATTCTGTAACACTAAAAGAAGAGTTGACGCGTTGGTAACACATCTTCAAGTTAGAGGGTACCTTGCAGACGGACTTCATGGAGATATGACTCAAAATCAAAGAGATCGTGTTATGGGCAAGTTTAGAAGTGGTAAAATAGAAATTCTTGTTGCAACAGATGTTGCAGCACGTGGAATTGATGTTGATGATATTGAAGCGGTCTTTAATTACGACGTGCCTAATGATGATGAATATTATGTGCACAGAATTGGTAGAACAGGACGTGCAGGTAGAACTGGACGTGCATTCACCTTTGTATCTGGAAGGGAAATTTATCAACTTAGGGATATACAAAAATTCACTAAAACAAAGATTGAACAGCATAGAATTCCATCTCTTGCTGATGTTGAAGAAATCAGGACAGATATCTTTTTAGAAAAGGTAAAATCTGTAGTAAATAATGATGATCTGAATGTGTACATTAATTTAATTGAAAGATTGATGGAAGAGGATTATACTTCAGTTGAAACTGCAGCTGCCCTTTTAAAAATGGTTATGGGCAAACAAACAGGGGAGTCATCAGATGAAGGATTTGGAGACACTGGTGCAAGTCCTGGAATGGTCAGATTCTTTATTAATGCAGGCCGTAAACAAAAAGTAAAAGCAAAAGACATAGTTAAAGGTGTTGCAGAAGAAACAGGTCTTTCAGGCCAAGTAATAGGCAAGATAGATGTTTATGAAAAGTTTTCATTTGTTGAGATTCCTGAAAATAGTGCCAAGGAATTCCTTTCTTTAATGAATAGGGGCCATATAAAGGGTAAAAAAGTGAATGTAGAACCTGCTAATAAAAGGGAATAATCATTTACTTTTGAAATTGCTTTTTTTATTTTTTTTAATTTTTATTTTTGCTCATTGATTTAATTCTATGAAAAATATTAACAAATATCCATATTCTGCAAAATATATTTTTATAAAAATATTTAGATTCGAGGTTTACTTTTTATTTCTTTGAAATTGATTATGAATGTGGCACCGTCATGTCTATCCAGTTTTATTGTGCCGTTTAACTGGTCTACTAACATTCTTATGAGTCTAAGGCCTAATGATTTTGTTTTGCTTAGATCCATATTCTTGGGGATACCAATTCCATTGTCTCTTACAACTAAATTGTAACTGTTGTCAGTAGTACCCATATAAAAGTTTATATCAATTTGAGGATCCTTTTTATTGGATTTTGAAGATTTTTCATCTATTAATCCATATTTTAAGAATGGAAATGCGTGTTTAACGGAATTGGTAATTAATTCATTTATTATAAGTCCGCAGGGAATGGCAGTATCAATTCCCAATGAAATATCATCAATATTTATATTTATTTTTATATCTGAGTGAATACCATAGGAAATATAAAGAGAGGATATCATATTATGTATATAATCTGTAAAATCAATTTTTGTGAAATCTTCTGATTGATACAAATTCTCATGAACCATTGACATGGATTTTACGCGGTTTTGACTTTCTTTAAATATTTCTAAAACTCTTTCGTCATGTATATAACGAGATTGGAGATTTAGAAGACTGGAAATAATTTGCATGTTGTTTTTAACCCGGTGATGAACTTCCTTTAAAAGCAGCTCTTTTTCATGGAGAGATTTTTTTATTATTTTCTCTGCTTTTTTTCTTTCATCAGTTTCTAATGCCATTGAAACCATGTGAGCAATGGAAGCTGCAAAATCCTGCTCTTCAAATGTCCATTTTCTTTTTTTAGATCCCACATGTTCATGACATAAAACACCTACAAGTTCTCCGTGCAGCCAGATAGGAATATCAAGCATTGAAATTATTCTTAATTCTTTTAAATAGGATTCTGCAAATTCTGCAGTACGGGAATCAGTATAAGCGTCAGTTGCAGCTATATTATGTTCATTTCGAAGCGTTTTAAAATAAAATGGATAATCTTTAGCTAAAAGAGTTTGTCCCCTTTCATGGGTTTTTTGACTTAGTTTATAAAGGTCTCTGCACTTAATCTCAGATTTATCATCATTTAAAAACCATACACTAACTCTTTCCACATCTAGAACTTTAGAATCAATTTCTGTTAATTTTTTAAGTGCCATCTCAAGTAAGGAAATATCAGTTTTTGATATTTCAAGAAGAGCTTTTTGTCTTCCTATAGTTTCTTCAGTTTTCTTTTTTAATTTTTTATCAGAGAGCTTACGCTTAGTTATGTCTCTAATAATAGTTACTACTCTTTTTACTTTGTCTTCTTCAAAAATAGGTATTTTTTTAGTTTCAGTGTGGAATAATTCACCGTTTATTCTATTGGATTCTTCAGTAAGAAGTATTTTTCCGGTTTCAAATACTTTTTTATACTCTTTTAAGGTATCTTCACCTAAAAAAGGAAAAATATCAAATAAATAGTCTCCAATAATATCTGTTTTTAATCTTAATTCTTTATTCCAAGTTACAAGTGAATCATTAAATAGAACTAATTTAAAATCAGTATCTATAACATGTAATGCATCGTCAATTGAATCTACAGTTGTGTGGTACTGCATTTCTGATTCTTTAAGTGATTTCTCTGTTTTTTCTCTTTGTAATATCTCTTTTTGTGCATTTACATATAATATTCTGTTTTCAGTAGAATTTATAAATTGCCTTAACATCACCAGGAATATGCTGAAACCCACTCCAATTTCTAAAATGATTAAATTACTCTCTGAAGTGTTTATATATGCCCAAGGGATTAAAATGTATGTGATTATGACCCAAATTATTGGGATAAATGAAAGGCTGCTTATACTATCATCTAATTCATGTTTAGGAGTGATTTTAGTATCCCTTATTACTGTTGCCTGGTATATACCAGCTAAACCTATGAGTACATAGCCCAATAACCACCCTACATCTGCTAAATCACCGGTTATGTATGTACCGATTAAATTGAAATGTGCAAACACAATATCACTAATTATTTGTGCAGTTATAGCTCCTGCAAGCAATATTAATGGGATTTCCTTTAGATTTTGAATTTTTAATAGTAAATAGAATAAAACAAAAAGAAGAACGAAATCAGCAACTATGTAATATAGATTCAAAGCAACAGACAATTCAGTTGAATGTCCTGCTTGAATTGTAGGCCATATCAAAAATATCCAGAAGATCAAAGCAAAAGAAATAGTTATAATTCCCATATCTAACAGTGTTTTGTATATTTCTCTTTTTTTTAGCTGTTTTTTAGGAAGTAAAAATATTCCAATGGCAAAAATAGGGTAATATACTACGTATAATGCATCAGCGATTGATGGAAATGGGTTTTGCTTAAATACAACTTCCATTATCATCCATAATATGTCACCCGCGGTAAAAGCTAGCTGAGCAAAGGCTAAAAGTGTCCATGCAAGATATGTTCGTTTTCCATATGTTTTAGAACGTTTTGCAGCATAAAAAAGACAAATTACAACTAAAATATTTATAAGTGGAGTAAAAATATCAGAAAAAACGATGCGATTGGGGTTGTTCTGTAAAATAGTTAGTATAACCATGTAAATAATTACAATAAAAGCCCCTACGATGGTTGCTGAACGGAAGGATATTATATTTCTTTTGGATGGAGTATATAACATATTCAATCTTACCTTTTTTGTAAATTAATATAATTTTAATGAACTAATTTACAAATAAAGCTTAAATTTTATTTTAACATGGCAGCAGCAACTAATGGGGCCACTGAAATAACACTTACATCAGATAGAAGTGTATCTGTGGCTATAACGTCATCTACACCTGCTGCAAATATTTTAAGCAGTGCATCTTCAACCAGTACAGGGTGGACGCATGAAACAATAACCTTTGATGCACCATGTTCCTTTAAAATTCTTGCGGCATTTACAATTGTGCCACCTGTGCTTATAATGTCATCAATTATAACTGCTTCTTTCCCTTTAACATTAACTTTTTTTGTTTTTGTTTCCACAACTTCTGGAGAAATTCGTACCTTTTCAAGGTAATCATATTCACAACCTAAAATATCGGCAATTTCTTTTGCAAAACCTAAAGCTCCTTTATCTGGCGCAATTATAACTGGATTATCAAGATTTTGTTGAATATGGCTAGCAATAAGAGTCATTGCAGATAAATTATGTGTTGGTATCTGGAAAAAATCAGTTATACTTTCTTCGTGTAGATTAATGCAGAATATTTCTGTTGCACCCGCAACTTCAATGAGTTCAGATATAATCTCTGCAGATATGGCTTCACCACTTTTAAAACGTCTTTCCTGCCGCCCATAACCAAAGTACGGAATAACAACCTTAATATTTTCAATACCCATACTTTTTAAATTTTTAAGAATTAAAAAAAGCTCCATCAAGTTTTCATCTTGAGGATAACCTGTTGATTGAACAACAATTGCTTCATTATCTAATTCTCCTTTTATTCGGATATACCGCTCGCCATCTGGAAATCTACGGGTTTCTATGGGAATTAATGGACATTTAAGTTCATTTGCAATTTTTGCTGCCAATTTTTGAGAAGCTGAGCCGCCTATTATCAATAAAATCACCTATTTTGCAATCGTTGTAAAAAAATTTTATATTTTTATTTGAAATTTACTTATTTACCATATGAATTAATATATAATAAGTTAACCTATTTAGATTAATTAATTTAATCTTATAAACTATAGCACTAAAAACAAGTATTTTATAATTTAATAACAAATAGACTCTAATTAATGAGGAGTGAATATAATGCACGAACTTTCAATGGCTGATGCCATAGTAAAAACTGCAATTGAGGTTGCAGAGAAAAATGACGCTCAACAAATCACTGAAGTAACTATAGAAATTGGAGAACTAACTTTGCTCAACCCTGAACAGCTTAAATTCATGGTGGGTGTTTTAAGTGAGAATACTCTACTTGAAGAGGCTGAAATAATCATTGAAGCAATTCCAATTCAAATAAACTGTAAATCATGTAATTATGAAGGACCAGTTCCTTCAGATGATTTAGATCATTTTGTACCTATAGTAAATTGCCCAGAATGTGAAGGGCAGGATCTTGAAATAACTAAAGGCAGAGAATGTAATGTTAAAACAATTAAGATAGAAAAGGAGGATGAAGATGCATAAAATTGCTGAAATAGAGATACAGCACGATATCATGGTTGCAAATAAGAAACTTGCCAAGAGGAATCAAAGAATATTGGACAAATCAGATGTATTTGCAGTCGACGTTTTAGGAGCAATAGGCTCTGGAAAAACATCACTTATCGAAACGCTCATAGAAAAAATGGATTATAAAATAGGTGTAATAGCAGGGGATGTAATAAGTAGATTTGATGCTGGAAGATTTGAAAATCATAATGTGCCAGTAGTAGGGCTTAACACTGGAAAGGAATGTCATTTAGATGCTCATCTTGTAGAACATGCATTTGGTGACCTTCCACTTGATGATATGGAGCTACTTTTTATAGAAAATGTCGGAAACCTCATCTGCCCAGTTGATTTTGATTTAGGATCTCATATAAGAATGGTTGTAATCAGTGTAAGTGAAGGAGACGACACTGTAGAAAAACACCCATTAATTTTTAAGGATGCAGACATTGTGGTAATTAACAAGGTTGATATCGCAGAAGCTGTTGGTGCGGATGAGAATAAGATGGTAAACGATGTTTTGATACTTAATCCAGATGTTGTGGTCATTAAAAGCAGCCTTAAAACAGGTGAAGGGATTGATGAGATCATAGGGAACATTGAAAATTTCATGAAAGAATAAAAATAACTCAATTAACCATAAGTAAAAGAATTCTACTTGTTGATAAAAAAGAATTACCAAATGCAACAATTTAATAATTAAGGATAAATAGTAGTCATATGGTGGTAAACTATGAAAATTAAATACAATACTTTTATAGTCAAGGATATGGATGAATCAATTAAATTTTATACAGAAGTTATGGGATTTAAAATAGATAGCGAACACAATCCTCATCCTGGAGCAAAAATCATATTATTGAAAGGGGAAGGAGATACTATGATAGAGCTTATACAAAATACAGAAAATGAACCTGGTCTATTCTGTATAGGGATGGATGTTGAAGACATGAACACCACACTGAAAGAACTTAAATCTAAAGGTGCCAAAATCACCATGGAACCCATAACAATAACGGTTGGGACCCTTGCTTTCTTAGAAGACCCAAATGGGGCCAAGATAGCGTTAATTCAACACCACTAATTTCTTATTTTCAATTCATTTCATTATTCTTTTAGTTTTTGGTTAACTTAGTTAAATTCTTTTATTTTTTTATAAATTAGCTAAAAACAGTTATTTTTAATATTCAAGTAAAAATATAAAAAGGCTAATACTTAATATTAAAAAAATGGATGGACTGACCGGGATTTGAACCCGGGGCCTCCGCCATGCCAAGGCGACACTCTACCAACTGAGCTACCAGCCCTTAAGATTAAATAAATGTCATATGATCAATACAATATTTGAGTAGTTTACAATTTAACATCATTATATTTAAACTAATACTATTAAATAATGATAAACACATGATTGTTATCTTTAATTTAATTAAATGATCCACAAAAACTTTTAAAAGGTTTATTATAATAGTTATTTCAATATATTGTAAAAGCAAGATTATAAAAAAAATTAAAATTATTAATATGTGTTAATGTTTTTCTATATTAAAATGAAATATTTTTATCAAATTACCATATCTGTATTCAGAATAATCTATCTAAGCCGTAGAAGGCTTTGGAGGAATAAAATTGGCTTTAATTGCTGAAAATCATCTTCAATTCATAATAGAAGTGGCTATTACAATGCAAGTAGGACTTATGTTCCTGCTTAATTTAATACCTATGTCGCTTAGTGTCGTGCTTTTCATAGCACTTATTATAAGCATAGGATTCGCTATAATGTTTGGTATAGATGCTGCATTTTTATTTTTACCCATAGCGCATTATGAATTTGCTCATCCTTATGGGCCTATTGCGCTTTTTGCTGTTGTGACTTTATTTGCATCATTACCTATGATGAAAGAGGTAGGGATAAAGATTACACACCTAAGGTTATTTATATTCCTTATAATAGCCATCATAACAATAGCTGGAGGAATAATGCACAGATCTTTTTTGATATTGTGGTTTTTAGGTCTTCTCATTGGATTTTTCATCATCTCCAAATCATTCCGTCAAAAATCAATTTTCACTGTTAAAAAGATTATTGCGGTAGCTGCTGTGGTAATTATAGGTTTTGGATCCCTTGAATTCCTTGCAAGCATTCTAAACATGTCTGTATTAAGTCCATTATTAAGAATCAACAGAATTGAGGAAAATGCACTTCCAAGCATTATCATGGTTATAAAAAATACTACATTATGGGGTCATGTTCAGGGGTCTTGTTATTGGGGAGCCGCCTGTAATATGGGATCTGAAGGTTATATAACTCTCCCAATGTCTTTAATTACATTATTTGCTTTGCCTTTTCCCTTGTTTTATGGAATTTTAGTAAGTAAAAAAGATATAATAGATTACATGCTGCCTGGCGTATTTGGCTATGCATTTGACTTTGGATACATAGCATTGATCTTTCTTTTATTATGGTGCATAGGAGTAACAGTATTAGGATTTAAAATACTTAGTGTATATCGTGAAAAAAGAGAAGAAGGAGATAAAAAATACCTTGGAAGAGAAGTATTATTAATAGGAGCTCTTACAGCATTCATATCTCAAGCAATTGTAGGATTATTCATCATGAACAGATCTATAAACGGAACAGCACTTTTAACCTTCTTGTTTTTGAGTGCAATGGTTGTAAGCCATATATTGCTTATGAAAAAATAAATAATCAATAAAATATTTCTTTAAAAATATATTGGGAGGATAAATATGAAAAAAGCCCTGATATTGTTAGGATGTCCAGAATCACCCGCTCAGACACCTATGGCAATATATGCAACAAATAAACTTAAAAAAATGGGTTATGAGGTTACAACAGCAAGCACACCTTCAGCAATGAAATTATTGGAAGTAGGGGACCCTGAAGGATTATATATTGAAAATAAAACTGATATTGAATCATGCCTTGAAAAACTGGATAAAGGCAGTTTTGATCTTCTTGTAGGGTTTGTGCACAAAGATGCGGCAGTTTCTTACTTTGTAACATTTTACAGTATTTTAAATACAACTTCCATTGCCTTAATATTTGAAAAAGACCCTGATATGCTCCAGGAGTTTGAGAAAGCAGTTTTAGAAAGTACAGATGCAGAAATTGTGTCTGCAAGGGCTTATCATAATCCAACTCCTCTTAGGGTGAAGTTCGATAAAATGTTAAAAAAGCTGGAGGTTGGATAAAAATCCTGAAGGATTTTTCTAAACTCCAAAAAAATGAATTTTTGGAGGAATCTGGTGAAATTTAAGCCTTTAATGGTTAAATTATATTGGGAGGTTGAGAAAAATACGTAGTATTTTTCGAACATTCGAAAATCACTATTTTCGATGTTCCGAACACATAGTGTTCGTAAACCACCAAAATAGAAAATTTTGGAGGAGTATTATGTTCTGCCTTGAAACATATTTACAGGAATCAGACGATTATGAAATATTATTGTCCAGAGCAGGTTTTAAAGACTGTGCTAAGGTTATTGAAGAAAACGCCCCTGAAATAATTTATATTAACCCTGGAGAAAAAGTATTAGGGGCAAGAATTATTGGAATACCTCCGATAGCTATTGGAATTAATGAAGAAAAAGGTACAATCTTG
This sequence comes from Methanobacterium sp., assembly GCA_016222945.1. Classification (NCBI taxonomy): domain Archaea; kingdom Methanobacteriati; phylum Methanobacteriota; class Methanobacteria; order Methanobacteriales; family Methanobacteriaceae; genus Methanobacterium; species Methanobacterium sp. Next base: position 63,125 of record JACRPY010000004.1, read on the forward strand.
TTTCCTTACACTAAACCTTGTTATGGGACTGCTGCAGTTGAAATACCTGTAGATCAAGAAGAAATAGATAAAGTCAGGGAATTAAATATCAAATGATGTTAATTTTCTTTATTTTTTTTTAAATTACTTATTTCAATGTTTTTTGTTGTTTTTCACTTAATTTTTAATGGAAACTTTTAAATAATATTTATGACTATTAGTCATTAAAGACCATTGGACATTAATGACTTATCAATAATAATGGGATATAAAAGTCATTTATGGAAAATATTGACTTAAAATTTATTAGGGGGTTTTAAATGAGGAATAAAGATAAATTAATGACAGGATTAGTTGTTGCAATATTATTAATTGGAATTGGAGCATATTATGCCTTTCAATATTCTAGTACTCTAGCAATAACATTGACTAATCAAAGTAATATAACAGGTGATGATCAGGTTAAAGGAGATACTGGCCAGTCTGGCAATGTTAAAAAATCAAGTAATCAGACCACTGATAGCAAATATGTAACCACATACTGTAAAAGATGTGGAAAAGCTTTTAAGCAACTGAAAAATGGGCCAGGATATAATTACTGCGAAGAATGTATGAATAGTCCAGAAGTACAGAAAGAATGGGAAAAAGAAACGGAAGGAACTCCTTAATTACCTAAAATGCATTGAATTATTATTAAAATTGAAAAGGTGGTGAAAATGAGGAATAAATTTAAATTGCACATAGGATTATTAGTTGCAGTGGTTATTGTTGGCGTTAGTTTAGGATATGCATCTTTTACAACAGGAAGTTTAATGCAGGAAATACCTATTATAAAAACTTTAACAAAAATGAGTGAAAATAATGAACCATCTAATAGTTCTGGAAGTCAAAATAGTCAGGGAAATCAGGATAATCAATATCAAACTACTTCAAATAATGTTGGTGATGATAATTTTACACAAAATTCAAATCAGATCCAGATAATTGAAAAGAAACCAATTTTTACTGTTATTATGACCTGTAAAAATTGTCAAGGTATTGGTAATGTGCCTTGCACAAATCCAGAATGTGAAAATGGAATTATGAAATGGAGTTGGAGACCCGGAAGTCCAGGTCACGGAATTTCGGTACTATGTGAGGTGTGTAAAGGCTCTGGTAAATTAACGTGTCCCGTATGTAAAGGCACTGGTAAAATGGAACTTAAAGTAAGAAATATAATTGATCAGGATAAGATCAGCCGATAAGGGGGATTAAAATGCAGAATAAACATAAAATATGGATTATTTGTTTAGGTATATTTTTGTTAGCTGTTGCGATTGTGGGATTTGCAAGTACTGAGGTTCCTTCTTTAGTAATAACAGATCCTAATTCAACTTCAAATTCCAGTAATAGTGTAAGTCATAGTGTATCTACAGGTAAAGTTAACGGAACTCAAAATCTACAGCAAACTACACCACCAATTACACAACCAACTCCAATGAAACAATGTACAAAATGTGGAGGCACTGGAGAAATAACATGTACAAAGTGTAATGGAGTTTTCAAATGGAAAGAATGCCCTAATTGCCATGATATTGTTCCATACCCTTCATATTATACTGGTTGCGGGTGTACATTGAATAAATTTGGATATTATACAAATTATGTAGTAAAAACATGTGAATGTGGCGATGGGAAAGTAACTTGTCCGAAGTGTAATGGAGCAACACAAGTACCTGCATAAATAGGAGTAAATGAATTAGATAAATAAAAAAATGTAATGGGGAATCAAATTGAAGAATAAACATAAAATATGGATACTTGTGGGAGTTCTATTTTTGTTAGCTGTAGCGATTGTGGGATTTGCGAGTACTGAGGTTCCTTCTTTGGTAATAACAGACCCTAATTCAACTTCAAATTCCAGTAATGGTATAAGTCATAGTGTATCTACAGGTAAAGTTAACGGAACTCAAAATACTCAAAATCTACAGCAAACTACTCCTCAAACTCAAATGAAACAATGTACAAAATGTGGAGGTAAAGGAACAATACCATGCTCTAATTGTGGAGGTACGGATAAAATCACATGTAAAATTTGTGGTGGGGATGGTACCTATAACTATGGAGGTTGTTTTGTTGGTTGTCAATATTGTGGTGGAAGCGGTCCTGGATCTCCAAATTTCGTTCGAGGTTCTGGAAAAGTTGATTGTCCTAGATGTATTGATGGTCAAATAACTTGTCCGATGTGTAATGGAGCAAAAGAAATCCCAGCTTAAGATTATATCTCAAATAAGGAGAGTGAAATCATGTTCTGTGTTGATTGTGGATATGAATTAGGTGAAGATGCTAATTTCTGCATTAATTGTGGGCAGGATTTAACCAAACATCAGAATGTTCCTGAAGCAGTTAATGTCGGATTTGAATATAATTCAGAAATTAATGAAGCTGAAGAGGCAGAAATGGATGATAATAGTAGTGTAAAATTAGATGATAAACTAAATAATTTAACAGATATCATATCTAAACTGCAGGATGAAAACAATCAATTGAGAGAAGAGCTTGAAAAGTATAAAAATAGACCAAAATCTTCTGTTTCTAAAAGTAAATCTGAAATAATTAGAAAAAAAATGCCAAAACCAGATAGAGAGAAAAAAGTGGATCTGGTGGACCGATTTAAGAAATGGTACAATGAGTAGTAGTTATGAAATTTAATCATTGAAACAAATCTAAAAACTTATCCTCCGTAATAAGGGGCGTTATTTGGTTTTTCAAAGTAGTAGTGATAAAATGAAAAATAAACATAAGTTATTAATAGGTTTAGTTGCATTGATAATTTTAGTTATAGGAGTTGTGGGCGGATTTAGTAGTCTCCAGAATACAGAATTGCAGATACCAACTACAATTAATCAGACAGATAATAACCAAACAGACAATCAGGTTAATAAAAATACTACTAAACTTAATCAAAAATCTAAACAGCCTTCAAATACAGTTTGTACTAAATGTAATGGTAGGGGAATTGTAAAATGTTTAACATGTGGAGGTACAGGTCTTGTCACATGTACTAAATGTCATGGCTCCGGTGTTAGATATGGGAATGGTTGGTGTGAAACTTGTGACTGTCAATCTGGAAAAACAAGATGTCTTGTCTGTAATAACGGATGGATCAGTTGCAGTGCTTGGTGGTAAAGGTAAAGTTTAATTATAAATAATATAACTCCAATTTAATAGAATTAGTAGGAAAAAGAGAATAAAATGGATTTATAATGAGTAATGAACTTAAATTGAGTTCAAATAGTAGATGATACAACTAATTTTATATCCGTTAAAGGAAGTAAAATCAATTTATATTCTTTTTACAGTTTAAATGAAAAATACAAATAGAATCATATCATTAGGTCATATTATGAGCAAAAGAATGGAACGTAAGAAAGAAGAAAAGAAAAAAGTCATATTGGACGCTGCTGAGGAATTAATCGCAAAAAAAAGTATAATTTATATGACTATGGATCAAGTAGCTAAAGAAGCAGATGTAGCTAAAGGAACCCTTTATCTTTATTTTAAAAATAAGGAGAGTTTATGTGCTGCAGTCAATACCAGGCTCAACCGAGAAATAAACTGCTGTATAAAGGAAAAGATGGATTTATATGCTACTGGCTCGGAGAAAACTTTAGCTGTGGGGACTGCAATTATAGAATATTCCATTAAAAATCCACAAAAATGGAAAACAGCAACTGAACTTTATCAGATGAGTATTGACAACCCTGAAGATCCCAATGTGCAGGAATTTATGGGTGAAGTCAACAAAATGGTGCACATGCTTGCTGCAGCTTACCGTCAAGGTATTAGTGAAGGGGACATACGTAAAGATGTAGATCCAGTTCCGACGGCCATATATAACCGAATGGCATTTTCCAATGTCTTAGCTCTCACATCAGAGCAAAGCATGGTATTAAAACTTAATGATATAAGTCAAAAGCGCTATTTATCTGTGGCATGGAATTTGATTAATAGATCCACCCATATAAAACCATCTTTAAGAGAAGAGAGTGATAAATCACTGGAATATCATAGATCAGAAGAGGATATAGGGAAGGAAATTAAAACAATGGCGGATTCCATGGGATTGCAAGCTGAAGACGCAGTGCAAATCAGGGATGCTTGGTTAACATTGACTCGGATCATTATGGGAGGTGTTGAACATGAAACCATAGAAAACACCTCAAATCGTGTTATAGAAAATGTAACTTTGTGTCCGGCCTTCAATTCGCATAAAGAAACAGGTGCCACTCCTGATAAAAATATGATTGAAGGTTGTCCGAGATATTGTACTATTCTAGTCGAAACCTTAAATTCCAAATACGCCCCACGATTCACCAAAAAAATGTGTGCAGGTGATGATTTCTGTGAAGTTATTATTGAGTTAAAATAAGAAAAATACTCACTAATTTCAATCAAACACATAATAATTTTTTTATTTTTTAGCAGATAGTATATTAAATTATATTATGTAAATAGTAAAGTCTTTTAGGGAGGTTTTGAGATAAAAATAAAGGGGGAGATAATTTATGGATTTAAAAGACTGTATAAAATTTGCAAATGAAACACCTGTTTGCTATTTGGCAACAGTTGACGGAGACCAGCCAAGGGTAAGGGCGCTGGGGTTCTGGTTTGCAGATGAAAATGGATTCTATTTCCAGATAGGGTCTATAAAAGAGATGTACGGACAACTGCAAAAAAATCCTAAAGTTGAAGCATGTTTCTGGAAGCCAGACGAAACAACTGGAACAATGATGAGAGTAGCTGGAGAAATAGAGTTTTTAAATGATCCAGAACTAAAAAAGAAGGTTTTAGAAGACAGACCATTTCTTAAAGAATTTGGCATGACCTTTGACCATCCAGGACTTGTAATTTTCCGTATTGCCAATGGTGAAGCTTATTTCTGGACAATGGCAACCAATTTTGAGCCTAAAAAGTTCATAAAATTTGGAGATTAATTTTCTTTTTTTTTATTTGTTTATAACTCCTTTCGGTGATTAAATGTCTGATGAAAATATTAAATTTTGGGCAGAAATGTCAAGTAGATATGATTCAGTTATAGATGATATCTTTGGGGGAAACATAAGGCCCAAAATACTGGAAAAGTTGAATGAAGAAGAAGATATGGGAAAATTAATTGAACTTGGTTGCGGTACAGGATATTTCACAAAAACACTTGCGAATAAATCGGAAAGCATTACTTCAACTGATATTTCAGAGGAAATGCTGGAAATTGCAAAGGAACGATTAAAAGAATGTAATGAAATTAAATTTCATGTTATGGATTTTCAAGATTGCAAATTCGATGATGGAACTTTTGACACGGTATTCATGGGATTGGTTCTTCTTTTTGCTGATGATCCCCTGGAAGCTCTTAAAGAGAGCCGTCGGATTTTAAAATCTGAAGGTGCAATCATTATAGCGGATCCAGATATTTCTTTTTTATCATTTTATGGAATGTTAAAATTCAGATTTAGAGCACTTTTAAAATACCGTAGAGTTCCATCTACAGGTCATCTTTTAAACCAAAAAAAGATAGTAGATATGCTGGATAAAACAGGATTTGAAGTAGTCAAAAAGGAAATTATTCAAGATGAGTCTAACCCTTACAGTATTTCAGCTAATTATATCAAAGCAAAAATCTCCAAGTAGCGTTATTAAACTTTTAATATGTTAAATACTGGTTTAAAAAGTTTTATTTATTCTGCATGCTACATTATAATATTAAAATGATTATTTTGATAATATAAATAATTTTAAGAGATTTAAATGAGTGAATTAAAATGAAAATAACGATATTACTTGAAAATACCAAACTAAAAGACTCTAACTTTAGTGTAGAAAATGGACTTTCAATGTTAATCGAAAAAGACTCATTTAATATCCTTTTTGATACAGGGGGCCCTGAAGAAAGCGTAATTAAAAATGCAGTAGAAATTGGTATTGATCTTTCTAAAGTTGATGCAGTGGTTATATCTCATGGACATGATGACCATACTGGAGGATTACTAAAATTCTTACAAATTAACGATAAAGCTCCAGTTTATCTTAAAAAAGAAGCTTTAAATCCACATTATGCTAAATTTCCTGATGGAGAGAAACAAATCAGTATGGATGACAAAATAACCCAAAACTATGCAAATAGGCTAAAATTTGTTGATAAAATTACAGAAATTGCTCCAGGAATATTTATAATTCCCCAAATCGAGAAAAAATTTCCTATTCCTTCCAGTAATCAAGTTCTATTTGAAAAACAGAATGAAAATCTGGTTCGAGACACTTTTAAACATGAATTATTCATGGTAATTGAAAATGATAACGATTTAATTGTTTTTTCTGGTTGTGGGCATACGGGAATTAAAAATATTGTAAACACAACTAAGAATATGTTTCCAAACAAAAAATTAGATGCTGTAATCGGCGGATTCCACCTTCAAGCTGGTAGTTTAAATTATGCATTTGCAAAAGTTGAAGAAATTGAAGATATGGCGCATTGGCTGAAAGAAGAAGTTGCTGGACAGATTTACACAGGACACTGCACTGGAGAACGAGGAATGAATATAATGGAACCTATTTTAAATGATAAACTTGAAAGAATTTACACTGGAATGAAAATTGAGTTATGATGTTGTTTTCAAAAATAAAAAAGAATTTAAGATTTCTTTATAATCAAATAAGACAACACAAGGACCCAAATCATAAATGCAAAGATGGTAATCCGCTCAAAAAGTCCTCCATAAGCTGAATTACTTCCTACACTAATTGCAGCTACTCCTCCTGATACTAAAATCACAGCAAAGGAAATGAATGAATAAATAGCAAAAGATTTCATCTCTTTAACTTTTCTGAAGTTTATTCCAATTAAAAGAACTGAAATAAGTGTGAATAGTGATGTTATTCCTGCTATTGCAATATGCATGGTGCCTTGGAATGTAAAAGCTGCATTTCGTGGGTCTTGAGGGAAGAAAAGCAGTAATATGCCTAGAAAACCGACAATTGCAAGCATTAAAGTGGCAGCTTTATATTTTTTACTGTTATCAATTTCTTTATCTAAAAATGCCCCAATACCAAATATTAATATTGAAATATTATAAATACCAAATAGGATACTCATTAAAACTATATTGGAAGCATTAGCTACAGTAAGCTCGCTTATTGTATTGTAAAGAAAACTATAATCACTACGGAGCATTCCGCCCATGATTACGGCTGAAATATACACTAATGGTCCGATAATACCAAAGATAGGATAAAATTTTTTCATACAGTAACTAATATAATTTAATTGTATTATAATTTACCAATTGAAAGATATATTATCATTTCTTAAGTTAAATTTAGATAAAATTAATTAACAAAATAATGATAAAGTATTTAGAGGTTGAGAAAACCTATAGGTTTTCGAACGTTTGAAAACTTGTAATTGAGGTCAAAAATGTTAACAACAGTTGTCGGAAGTTATCCAGCATTACCCAAAGAACCATCTTCAATATCAGAAAAGATTTCTAATCTTTTTGGAACTTATGATGAATATAAACCTGCAATAGAGCTTGCAGTTCGAGATCAAATAGAAGCAGGGATTGATATTATATCTGATGGGCAGGTAAGGGAAGGAATGGTTGAAATCTTTGCAAGTGCTATTCCAGGAATGGCTGTTGAAGATAAAACACCCAAAATTGTGGGAAAAATTATGTCGCCTTATGGATCTATTGGTGCAGACGACCTTAAATTTGCAAAAAAAATTGCAGAAGGCATATCCAAAGAATATGGCCGGAATTCGAATAAAAAACTTGAAGATGGTGTTAAAGGAGTTAAAGGTATAATTACTGGTCCATCTACTCTTGTTTTCTCTTCAAGAATGGAAGGATTTTATAAAAATAAAGAAGATGCCATAATTGATTTAGCATGTGCTTTAAAGAATGAAGCAGGATATTTAGAAGAAGCAGGTGCAATATATATTCAAATAGATGAGCCTTTTATTTCAACAGGCGTAGTTGACATGGATACTGCAAAAAATGCAATAGAAATCATAAATAAAGGTTTATCTATTCCTGTTGGTTTACATGTATGTGGAGATGTGACTGCTGTATTTAATGAGCTTTTAAAATTTGATGTTGACGTAATAGATTGTGAATTTGCAGGTATTTTGAAAAATATGCAAGTTCTGGAAGATATAAACCTAAATGGTAAAAAAATAGGTTTTGGATGTTTAGATACAAAAACAGATAAAATTGAAATTAGGGAAGAAGTAGAAGAACTGATTAAAAAAGCAATAGATTTAATTGGCTTTGAAAACTTGATTATTGACCCTGACTGTGGGATGCGGATGAGATCAAGAGATGCAGCATTTGCAAAGCTCAAAGTAATGACAGAAGCTGCAAAGAATTTATGATTATAATTTAAAAACATATTGAAGATAAATTGGTGGGGAATATAAAAATGGCATTTCAAATTGAAGTCGAAGAAATAGCAGACGGCTGGGAAACCCTTGTAAGGAAAATAATGGCAGAAGGCAAAGAAATTAAAGATGAAAGAGGCTCATTAACCAAAGAAATTTTAAACACTCTTGTGACGATAACCAATCCACTGGGCAATAAAATGTCTGAAGGATTCTACTTAAACAAAATTGCCAAGGTACAGGAAATCAGAGTTCCTGAAGGATATTTTTGGAGCGGTGATAAGCTTGAAGTTTACTCTGAACAATTTTTAAGCAAAGATAAGCAAGGATTTGTATATACATATGGTAATCGTCTAAGAAAACATTTCGATGATATTGATCAAATTCAAGTAGCTATTGATAGACTTAAAAACTGCGAAGAATCAAGAAGAGCCATATCTATAACATGGGACCCGACAGTTGACACCAAAACTGAAGAAGTGCCCTGTATGATACTTGTAGACCTTAAAATAAGGGATGGAAAACTCCATACAACTGCATTATGGCGTAGTCATGATGTATATGGGGCATGGTTCCCGAATGCTGTGGGACTAACTCATTTAGCTAAATATGCTGCGGATAAGCTTAATTTGGATGTGGGAACAGTTACAATTCATTCTATAAGTGCGCATATTTATGAAGTTAATTTTGATGATGCAAAACAGATTTTAGGATTGTAATTAGTGTTCATATGGTTTAATAACATTTAATATGTATTTTCAAAAATTCAAAAAATTAAATAGTAAATTTATTAAGTTATAAAATAGCTTAAAATTCATTAACATAACATAATTTGCATTCATTTAATAATCTACATTTTTGAGGCTTAGAAAACATAGAGTTTTCAAACCACAAAAATACAAAATTTTTGAGGCTTAGAAAACATAGAGTTTTCAAACCACAAAAATACAAAATTTTTAAGGTGAAATAATGGTAAGTGTCAATCTTGAAGCAAAAAAAACAGTAGACATAATGATAAAAGACGCAGATGCATTAAACATCAGCGTAGAAAAACTTGAAAACGGTTCAACAGTAATAGATGCAGGTGTAAACGTACCTGGAAGCTTAAAAGCAGGAGAACTTTACACAAAAGTCTGTCTCGGCGGACTTGCAGAAGTGGGAATATCAATCCCTGGCGATCTTTCAGAAACATTCGCTTTACCTTCTGTAAAGATTAAAACCGATTCTCCAGCAATATCCACACTCGGAGCGCAAAAAGCAGGATGGTCTGTAAGCGTAGGTGATTTCTTTGCACTCGGTTCAGGTCCAGCAAGAGCATTAGCCCTAAAACCAGCCCATACTTACGAAGTAATAGGCTACAAAGACGATGCAGATATTGCAATCTTAACACTTGAAGCTGACAAATTACCTGGTGCAGATGTTACAGATTCAATCGCAAAAGATTGTGGTGTTTCACCAGAAAACGTATTTGTCCTTGTAGCTCCAACATCATCCATTGTAGGCTCAATACAAATCGCAGGAAGAGTTGTTGAAAACGGTACCTATAAAATGATGGAAGCTTTAGATTTTGATGTTAATAAAGTTAAATATGCTGCAGGAATTGCACCAATAGCTCCTGTTGACCCTGATGGACTTAAAGCAATGGGTAAAACAAATGATGCAGTTTTATTTGGTGGTAGAACTTATTACTACGTAGAATCTGATGAAAATGATAATTTAGAAGAAATTGCAAACAATTTACCGTCATCAGCATCTGCAGGATATGGAAAACCATTCTATGATGTGTTTAAAGAAGCTGAATACGATTTCTACAAAATAGATAAAGGAATGTTTGCACCTGCTGAAGTTGTTATAAATGATTTAAGAACTGGTGAAATGTTTAGAGCAGGATACGTAAACACAGAGCTTCTTATGAAGTCATTTGGTTTATAATTTATTAAAAGTTTGAAAAAACTTTTATTTTTTTTAATTTTAGAGTTATGGTAATTATTTTTTAAAATCTTGATTTTATAATTCCTTTTTTAATGTAATAAGTAATCATTGGGGTTTTAATTAAATCCAATGAATATGATATTTTGTAAATTTAGAAATTATCATACATATAATCAATAATTGCCAGAGCAGTTATCGTTAACTATTTAAAATGTATTCTTCTTAATATTAATTATTAGGAAGTGAAAATATGAAAGAAACGATTAAATGGAAACCTTTGATAATTGGTATAGGGATTGCTCTAATATACTATTTTATATCTGGAGATGCTCTATCAGTTTTACCATTTCTGCTTGCAGGAATAGCCGTTGGTTACATGGTTGGAATTGATATAAAAATTGGGGCCATCAACGGTGCTTTATTGGGTGCTATAGGTGGATTAATAGTAATTTTAGCATTGACAATTATGGTCTATCTCCAAACTGGTGGTTTACAAATTTTAGGATATTTAGTTAACCAATTTGTGATATATCTTATTATAGATATAGTAATGGCTGTAATTGGTGGAGTTATTGGTTCTTTAGTACGAGCAGAAGTAGAAAAGAGTTAAATGACTATAATCTATAAAAATTAACTTTTTTTATTATTTTTAGTTTCATTTAAACATTTTTTTAATTTATTTTAACAGAATAATTGATGATATAATTGTCAATATCTGATCATTTGATTATTTAATTATAGAAATATGGGAATTATTTCAAAAAACGTAAAATTAATATTAATTGGCAGATATATATGTTAGATGGTGAGAAAATGGAGAATTGTACACTCATAACAACTGCTCATGATGAAAGTATGGTTTTAAAGGCCATTATTGAAAGTGAATGTAGTAAATGTATCTTATTATATCAACACACCTATGAAAAAATCCCTGAAACATCATTTAAGGATATAGAATACATTAAAATAGAGGGAACTCCTGAAAATATTCTAAAAAGCATAACTAATGCAATAAACAGTTTTAAAGGAGTTAATTTTTATCTGGCCAATGTTCATTTAGATATTTATGTCTTATATTACCTTTTAAGTAAAAAAGAAGAATATAATATCTGGATTCTTGATAATAATCAATTTATGAAGATGCCTCAAATAAAAAAAATTTAATAAAATAAAAAAAGTATTTTTTAGCTATTCAGCAACAGCTATAGCTTTCATAGGGCATGAAGAAGTGCAGAATCCACATGCAATACATAACTGGTCATCAATTTCAATGCTCCAGTCATCTTTGATACAAATTGCTTTAACAGGACATAAAGAAACACATGCACCACAATCCACGCATTTTTCATCATCCTTCTTTAAGACTTTTTTTACAGGGTCTACGTTTATCCCATGACTTTCCATGAACTCAATTCCTTCCTCTACTTCGTCCCCTTCAAGTTCAATAAGTGCTTTACCTCCTTTTGGAGTTATATTTGCCCTTAATATGTTGAATGTCATATCATACTTCTTCATTGCATCTGAAATTATTGATTTATTGACTATATCTGGTGAAAACTTTAACCATACTCTCATACAGACACCTCATCATTATTTTTTGCACTTTCACCAATTAACCTTGAAATATCCTCTGCAGTAATCATTCCCTTCACTTTATTATCTTTATCAACAATAGGAATACCTGAAATTTCATATTTATCTATTCTTCTTGCTATAATATCCACAGGTTCATCTTCCCTTGCAATAATCACTTTTTTAGTCATAACTGCATTTAGATCATCTTTACCTTTAGCAACTGCATTTGCTATGTCCCATGATGTTACTATGCCCATAAGATAACCGTTTTTATCCACAACAGGCAGATGATTTATGTTATTTTTAACAAGTTTCCTTGCAACATCACCTATTCCATCTGTAAGATATGTAAGTATCACAGGTTTACTTTCAATATCCTTTACAAGGATAGATGGTTTTTTAATTTCAAGAGGATTAACTGTGTATCCAGAGGAAGGTAAATTATTAACAGGTTCTGTTAGATAGAACTCTCCTTTATTTATCCAGCTTTTAAGTTCATTTGCAACTTCTTCAGCCTTTTTATAAGATGAAAGAGGGGATGTTTTAATTTCAACACCATTAATTTCAATTGAACCAGTTTTAAGCTCTTTATAGTTAGTTTCCTTAATAACTGGTCTGCTTCTTCTTCCAACCCCATAATCAAAAACACGACAAGTTATATCTTCATCACTTATGGCTGTTCGCTTGGCTATTTCTTCATTTAAAATTGGAATAGGAATTCCAGCACCCACATACAATGTTGGGCCGTATTTTTGCATTGTCGCGCCTCTAACAAAGTCGCTGTTCATATTTTTCATATCACCTTTAAGCATCAGCGTTCCAGCAGGACCTACAGGCACTCCATTTCGGCGTTCAACCTCAGTAGAATGTTGTGTTCCTTCCCCAATTATATAACCTTCTCCTCCGCACATGAATATCCTTGTTCCCATGCCTATTGTTTCAAAATACGGATCATTTATAAGTGGACTAAGCTGTCCTGCACTTGAATAACTTACATTGCCGTAGTTAGGAAGAAGAGTCCCCATATATGTGTAAAGAGTTTCATCAGTCGAATTTGTAGCCACAGCATAGTTTTGGTAACAGTTTCTTGGATTTACCATTGTGGCATGATTTAGATTTTCAAGATCAATCAATGTTTCAACTTCTTTTAGTGGATAGCAATCAGTACCATATGCTTCTACAACCAGTTCAACTTCTTTTCCTTTTATAAGGTCTTCAATTAAGTGTGCACCACCATAATCCATACCTATTTGTGGGTTTTTATTTAATTGAGTGGCCCCTATATATGCATCTACAGCAGCAAGCCCTGAATAAGCCTCAACGTTATTCAGGAAAGTTCTGTTCATTTTAATTGGAGGATCGGAATGACCAAAATTCAAAAATGCTCCTGAAGAACACATAGCACCAAAAGTTCCAGTAGTTACAACATCAACTTCCTTTGCTGCAGTATCTGCGCCATTATCTTTGACATATTCAGTCATTTCGGCGGCCGTTAATACAACAGCGTCTCCATTCTTGATTTTTTGGTTAATTTCATTTATGGTCTTCATTTAAACACATCCAATACATTCAAAGTTTTTTTTTTAAATTGAAACAAATAATAAAAATTAAATTAATAATTTAATTAGTATTTATTCTGTATCTAGCATTTCGCCATGTTAATTTCAATCTGGCAGAATTTAGGGCCGAGAGAAATGATATAAATCTGTGGTATCAATTATGCTTTTATACATCCACGTGGGGGTTTTAAAGCAATAAGGTTCAATGCTTTATATAATTAAATTTTCTTTAAGTATATACTTTTACTTTAATTGGTCTATAACGATATATTAAAAGAAGATCATATTAATATAAGAATTCAGGATATAATTTCATTTTTCACTAATTAAAGTTGTTATTAAGTTAATTTAAGAGAAACGAGGGCCGATAAAATGGTAAATCAATTAAATATTGACCTATTTAAAAATATGCTTGATAAAATAGAAAGTAAAGTTGATTATGCAGATATTAGGGTTAGTGATGGTCAAAACACCTCTATTATAATGAAAGATGGTAAAATTCAAGAGATCAGATCAGGATCTGACTTTGGAAGTGCTATTAGAATACTTAAAAACGGAGCATGGGGCTCTGCATTCACAACTGACATTTCAAAAATGGATGAGATGGTAGAAACAGCATTAAAACTTTCAAATGCACTGCAAAGCGATGTTGAACTGGCAGATGTTGATCCACAAGTGGATAATATTAAATTAAAAGCTAAAATAAGACCTTCAGATGTTTCTATTGAAGATAAAAAAGAAATTATGGGCGAAGCCAATCATGCAGCAACTATAGAAAAAATTGTAAGCACAACAGTAAGTTATGTTGATGCGGAAGGCCAAAATTTATTTTTAAGCACTGAAGGAGCATCAATTACGAGTGAAGAATCAAGAGTAGGCCTATTTTTAAATGCTGTAGCTTCAAAGGATAATACAATCCAATTTGGACACACAAGCACAGGTGGAGCTCGTGGATTTGAAGTGCTTCAAAATGAAGACATAGAAAAATTTGGAAGAAATGCAGCAGATAAAGCTGTAAGACTTTTAGATGCAAATTCTCCACCTTCAGGACGATTCCCTGTAGTTATGGACAGTGAACTTTCAGGAGTATTTATCCATGAAGCTTTAGGCCATGCTTCAGAAGCTGACCTTATTTTGCAGAATGATTCAATTCTTAAAGATAAAATGGGAACTCAAATAGGATCATCTCTCGTTACAATAATTGATGACGCCAGTATGGACGCTTTTGGATATTATGCATACGATGCAGAGGGAGTAAAAACATCTAAGAATGTTCTTGTAAAAAATGGAGAACTTGTATCTCTTTTAAGCTCAAGGGAAACAGCTGCAAAACTGGGGATTTCTTCATCAGCAAATGCAAGATCAAGAGTGGGGGATCAGCCAATTGTTAGAATGAGTAACACTTACCTTAAACCTGGAGATTTAGAATTTGAAGAATTAACTGAAGATATAAAAGATGGAATATATCTGAAAGGTTCTAGAGGAGGTCAAGTGGATACAGGAAAAGGTATATTCCAATTCAATGCTGCAGAATCATTTAAAATAGAAAATGGTGAAATAACAACTCCATTAAGAGATGTTTCATTATCAGGAGATATTCTTGAAATTCTTAACAAGGTAAACGGCCTTGGAAGCGACTTTAAAATGAGCATTGGATTTTGTGGAAAAGGAGGTCAAACAGCTCCAGTTGGAGATGGAGGGCCTCATGTAAGAGTAAGTGAAGCAATGGTTGGAGGAGCAAGCTAAAATACTTGATTAAGTTTTCTATTAACATGAAATACTTCAATTTTAAAATTAAGGAGGTAAATTTAATGTTATCTGAAGAAGAAGGAAAATTTCTGCTAAAACTTGCAAGAAAATCTATAGAAACATATATAAAAGATAAAAAGATTTTACCAGTTCCTGAAAATGCTCCAGACTCTTTAAAAGAGGAAATGGGTGCATTTGTAACTTTAAATAAAGATGAACTTCTTAGAGGATGCATAGGATATTCAGAACCAGTAAAACCACTTGTAAATGCAGTAATTGAAGTTGCAATATCTGCAGCAGTAAATGATCCAAGATTTTCGCCAGTAACTGAAAATGAAATAGGTGATCTGGCAGTTGAAGTCAGTGTACTTACAAAACCAGAGCTTATTGAAGTTGAAAAGCCTGAAGAATACATGGATAAAATCAGAATAGGTGAAGATGGTTTAATAATTGAAAGAGGGCCTTACAAAGGTTTGTTGCTCCCACAAGTTGCTGTAGAATGGGGATGGAATGTGGAAGAGTTTTTATACAATACTTGTGTTAAAGCAGGTCTTACTGCAGATTGCTGGCTCTTTAATGATGTAAAAATATATAAATTTGGTTCTCAAATATTCCAGGAGTGATATAATAATAAAAAAGGTTTATTAATTCTTTTTTATCCAATAACTGCATCAACATGTTTTTATGAAATTTATAAGTTATATTCTGATTTGGAAGATAAACTCTTTAAAAATGGTATTCATAGAAATTATTGATACATAAATTTAATAAGGTTAATTTCCAAAAATGGATAAATACTTGTTTTAATAAAACATAATATAATTAATATAGAATCTAAAAGGAATTAGTTTAAGTTTAATTCTCTAAGTAAAATTGATTTTATTGTATTTTTTATAATTACTGAATTAATTATTTTAAAAAGGATAAAGTGATTAAATGTTTATACCAACGGTACCCACACCGGAAGAAATTTTAGATAAAAGCTTTAGCAGGGCAAAAAAAGCTGCAAATAAAGTAAGAACATCAACAATTCCCCGCTACAAAAAATCAAAACAAACAGAAGAAGCAAGAATAAAAACAGCTTGTCAAGTTACAAAAGACACTTTCAACAACTTGCTGGACAAAACACCACAAGTAGAAAACATGCACATGTTCTATCAAGATTATATTGATGTTATGGTAGGTGTAGATGAGCTTAAAAAGTCTCTTGGAGCTTTAAACTGGGCAGTAGGCATAATGAATAAACTTGAAAACGAATATGTATTTAAAGTAAGGAGATCAAGACCAGAAAACGCGGCAAATGTTAGAAAAGCAGCATTTGGAAGAATTTCATCTGTTGTACGCCAGATAAAAGATGAACTTGACTTTTTAGATTTTACTAAGGGTAAGCTTAGAAACATGCCCACAATCGACTTTGAAGCATTTACTCTCGTTATTGCAGGATTTCCAAATGTAGGAAAGTCCACATTGTTAAGACAGATAACTCCAGCAGAGCCTAAAGTTGCAGACTATCCCTTCACAACCCACGGGATCCAAATAGGGCATTTTGAGAAAAGATGGAAAAAATACCAGATAATAGACACTCCTGGACTACTAGACCGGCCTATAATGGATATGAATAATATTGAGCTACGTGCAATGGTAGCCCTTGAACACCTTGCAGATGTTATTTTATACATTTTCGACGCATCTGAAACCTCCGGATATCCACTTGAATCACAGATGAGACTTTATAATGAAATAAGGCATGTTTTTGACACTCAAATAATCTGTGTTTTTAACAAGATGGATTTAGTAGAAAATAATAAATATTTAGATGAATATATCAGTATGTTAGATAACCCTTTAATGATTTCAGCATCAAATGGTTCTGGTGTGGATTTAATAATTAAGGAACTGGAGGAATATAATGGTGGAAAAAAAGGAAATAAAAACGAAAAAAGAGTTGGAAATGGAGAAAGCTGAAGGAAATGATGCTCAAACAGAAGGAAATGTTTTAACTGAAACTGAAGATAAACCGCTGGAAAAAAGATTAGAACAAGGCCGAAATTCTGCACAAAAAATGTTTGAAGATATGATAAGCACATTCCGCGAAAAACAGGGAGATTTTGAAAAAGCAATGTCTGAATACACAGCCTCCACTGGAAAACTTTCAATGGACGTAATAGAAACAGATACGGATATAATTGTTAAAGCAGACATTCCTGGCGTTATTCATTAAAAAAGAGAGGAAATATGGTGAAGTAAAAAGAACCGTTAGCTTGCCACAACTCTTTAAAATAGATGAAGCCCATGCAAAATTTGATAACGGAGTTTTAACAGTAACTATTCCTAAAGAAGAGAAAAAGAAAACTCAATTAAAACTTGATTAAACATTTTAAGCTTTTTTAAAAATTAAAACAGCAATATTAAGCTGTTTAATATACTCCTTTCTTTTTATAAAGCCTTTAATTAAAAAAGGTAAATTAGTATCTTACTTTTCCTATATGCCTTGTAGCTCCAGGATCTTCGCCATTAAAGTGTGCAAGATAATAAATAAACCATTCAAGTGGAACAACAAGTGCAAACGGAGACATTAAATTATGCATGTTTGAATAATCTTTCATGTCATAAATTATTGGTTTAACACCTATTTTTTCACAAAACTCAATTGATTTTAATGTCATTTCATCTCCAGGATAATCAGCATTTAGAAATACTATGGGGACATCCTTTTCAGCTCTTTCAATTAAACCATGTCTAAATTCGCCAGAATACAATGGACAGGCATGCTTTAGGGCGCCTTCCATGAACATGGTCATTGCCAGCTTATAAGCAAGACCGTAGTTTGGCCCGCTTCCCATACAATAAAATATATCATCATCTTTAAATTTTTCTGCAAGGTCTTTGTTTTCATTCTCTGTTTTTTTAATCAGACCTTCAGTGATTGATGGAAGCTTTTCAATGTCACCAAGAACCTCTTTTTTAACAGTTCCAGCATTGCTATCGTCTTCAGGCCCTTTTATACTGAATAAAATTTCATATAAACTCATTAATTGAGTCATATAAGTTTTAGTTCCAAGAATAGCTGATTCTCTTCCTCCGCTTGTAATTACAGTGTCATTAGCCTTTTTAATCATGGTGCATTGTTTTTCATTGGTTATGGCAACTGTATAAATATTATTTTCTTCTGCTCTTTTAAGTGCAGCCACAGTATCTGCTGTTTCTCCGGATTGAGAGGTTAGGAGAGCACCTGCGTTTCCAGTTCCTATTTTTTTGTTGTAAAAAAATTCATAGCCTGTGTAAACTTCTATATGTTTATCTGATAAAAAATCAAGGGCACTTTTAGCCGAATAACATGTTGAAAGTGAACTACCACATCCTAAAAGATATATTTTATCAAACTCTTCGAATTTTTCAGCTATTTCCTTCATATGGGATTTTTCTTCTTTTAATGTATCTTTTAAGGCATTGGGCTGTTCTAAAATTTCATCATACATTGTATACTTCATTATTTTCCCCTCAAAAATATTCTATTTTTGTGGCCCTCAAAATCTATGATTTTGTGGCCCTCGAAAATTTATAAATTTTCGAAAGTTCGAAAACCTTAAGCTATCGGAAATCGAAGATTTCCGTTGCACCAAACATTTCATGTTGGAGTGTTTTTCTCAACCTCAAAATTTCAGTTTCTTGAAATATTTTTATCCTGTTTTTGTAATATCTCCAATTTTCATTAAAGTGTAAGTGTGAATATCATCTGATTTTTTTAATTTATATTTATTAACACAATCTCTAATTTAAACATTATTAAAAAGCTTGGAAATACAAACAGCCATTTTGGCAACTTCCACTGCATTTGTACCAATTAAAGCGATAGATGGCTCTTTTCCCCATGCTCCTTTGTGATATATCACATCTGGAACATCTTCTATCTGTTTAATGGCTGCTTCAACTCCCCATGGAATTGTTCCACCTTCAACACGCTTTACATCTTCTGGTTCATCATTTCTATCATAGAAAGAGACTTTAAGACCTAATTTTTTGCAAATTTCTATTATTTTAGGGTCATATTTGATATTAATAGCGCTACGTTTTGAAGGATTATGTTTCATAATATTTAAAACTAAACGGGCCATATGTGAGGATACATTGAATTCTGGATCGATAAAAGCTATGGGTTTTCCATGTACAGTTGTAATACGTCCTGGAATTCCTGCTACATCTGTAATGTCTTGTGCATTTTCTTTTGCCATTACTATATTGCTTCTTACTTCTGGAATTAATGCCGCAAATTCTTCTGAATTTTGTAGAATTTCAATAGCTTTTTCTAGATTCTCTATTTCCATAGGAATACCTCTATTTCTAATTAAATATAAAATTAACGGATTAGGTCTTTATTAACTATAATCTTTGTACAATATCCCTTACAATTTTATATAAATCCATGGGGCAATGTTTTAATTAATTTCATTAGATTTTAACATGTTATAATGCTAAAAAACCATATTTTTGGTTTTGGTGAATACTTCTTAAATTATTTAAATAACTTCAGAATATATAATTGGTTTAATGCGATTACATTTATTTAATATTCATATATAATGTATTTTAGTATATTAAAGATTAAATATCCTCTTTTTTCTTTATTAAACTGATTAAATTTGTATAACTAAGCACTGAAAAAATATTAGATATTTATGATACTAAGCAGTAACTTTAATGGATGAGATTTAACTACAATTCTATTTATAGCTCCTTTAAATCAAAAAAAGAGTTCTATAGTGGTCATTTTCTAGATTTTAAATAAAAATATTTATATATAATGCATAAATTAAATAATTATGTCTAAATTTCCATCGTGTAATAACAATCTTTGGAATAGGAGGCGGTAATATTAAACGACAAATGGCAATTGCCATATTTCTAGCATTTATGATGATTGCTGGAACTAGCGGGGCATTTGCAGTAGAAGGGGATGGAACTACTCAATCAGATGGTTCTACTGATCCAGGAAGCGCTGGAACATCTGAATCTGGTTCAACTGGTACTTGCTCAACGGATACGGGTTCAACTGGTACTTGCTCAACGGATACTTGTTCCACTGACACGCCTGAGGTATCTACAGCACCTGCAGCTGCAGGGGATGTATCTACCAATGCAATAGTTATACGTGGTATATATATATGGGCTTCGCAACTATCGACCATAAATCCGGCGGATATAGCAAGTAAATATACGGATGTATATTTTTTAACACGATCAACCAGTGGTGCTAACTATGTTCCGGAATTGATAGCTGCTATGAATGCACTCCACCCACTTAATGTTAGAGTACATGCATGGATGGTATGTTTTAAAAATGGAGGTTCTTTTGTGAATCCTTCAGGGTTTTATTCATACACAGTGCCTGTTTATCTCTATTCAACAAAACGATGGGGTAAAAAGCTCGTTGCTTACAAAGTCAAGAAACGAGGTAAATATATCATTAAGTATCGGTACAAAAAAGGGTGGATATACACACCAGTTTACGGATATAACACAGTTACGGGATATGATACATCTTATACTGACACTTTAGTCAATTACATTGGAGATGTTTCGACTGTAAAAGATGGTATGGGTAATTATGTAGATGGAATTCATCTGGATTATGTTAGATACTCAGGAGTTGGAGCTAATGCAGCTTATAACCAGCCAGGAGGAGCCATTGCAGCAAGAGATACAATAACTAATTTTGTTAAAAGAGTACATGATAAGGTAAGACCTACTGCGTGGCTTACAGCAGCAGTAATGCCAGAAACAAGCAATAACGAATTTTATTACGGGCAATGTTACTCAGCAATGGGACAATATCTTAATTATGAGGTCCCTATGATTTACAAAGGAAACTATGGACAAAGTACAGCATGGATTCAAGCAACTACACAATGGATTGCAACCCATTCTGGTGGAACTCCAATTATAGCAGGACTCCAAACATACCGTTCTGATTCACAACCAACACCAATACCATACAGTGAATTATTAAATGATGTTTGGAAATCGCAAGATGGTGGAGCATTAGGATTTGCATTTTTCAGGTATGGATTACTTAACTGGAATGGATATGTTAACCCGTAACTCAAATTCTTTTTTTTAAGAATTTGAGAAAAATCCTTTTTTTTATTTTTTTTTGAAAATTTAAATAATTCATAAAATCGTCAAAAATCAATTAATTTTAGATTACTATCTTCATATCATATGTAAATTCAATATTCTTTTTAAATTAATTTCCAGTCAATTTGAAAATACTAATTGAAAAATCAGTAATTAATAAATGTAATTTTTTAATTTAATCCCTTATTTCATGCCTTTAAATTCAAAAAGGAGTGCTATGAACATGTTTTTAAAAAGCTTAAATCAAAAGATTTATATGTTCAAAAACACCATAGTTCTTTGTCAATAACTCCAAATGGTGTTAATTGACATCTGGAAAAACTGGGAGGCAATATAAATGAAGCGACTTTTGTTGCTTACAATGTTGCTCATATTTGGTGTAGCATTGATAAATGCAACAAATATATATGCCGCCACAGAAAATTCACAGACTCCAGAAATAATCCCAAATCATAGTATAGTTCAAGAAAACTTAACAGACAACCAGAATAACGAGACTATTCAAAGTACGGCAGGATGTGCTGATGAAGGAGCATCAGAACCTGCAAGTGACACAACAGATGAAAATCTACAAACAACATCAAATTCTTCTAATTCAAGTGAAAATAGTGAAAACTCAAATAGCAGTAATATAACATACGTTCAAAATTCTAATGAAGCCGCAGGAGATGAATTTAAAAATGTTCATGGAATATGGCTAAAAGCCGAAGATGTGGGCATTTTAAATATAGATGAAATAAAAGGAGCAGGAATTACAGATATATTCATCAAATCTAACTTACTTACAACACCAACATATCAAAGCGTGTTAACAGCGCTTTTAAACAAGCTTAGTGGTACAAGCATACGAGTTCATGCATGGATAACATGCTTTAAGGACGCCAATGGAAATTGGATTGATCCTCAAGGTAAATACAGTTACACAGTAAAAGTTCCCTATGTAGTAAAAAAATACCAAACAAAGTACAAACAAAAGTACCAGTATTGGTATAAATCTAAAGGTAAATGGAAGTATAAATGGAAGTATAAATGGATTTACAAGTGGAATTACAAATACGCATACAAAGATGAAGTAAGAACAGGCTACGACACATCAAAAATCGATTCGTTAATCACTTCAATTACAGGAATTGCAAGAGATTATAATATAGATGGCATCCATCTTGACTATGTAAGATATCCTGGTACTGCATATAAAAATGCAGGAGGAACTGAAGCAGTTACTTCATTCGTAAAACGCGTTTACGATGCAGTAAAACAGGTAAAACCTAAAGCAGCTATTTCAGCGGCTTTAATGCCTGAAACATCAGTTAACGGATATTACTATGGACAAGATTACGTTAAACTAGCACCGTACCTTGATTTCCTTGTACCAATGATTTACAAAGGAAATTATAATAAGGACACAGCATGGGTTGGTTCAACTACAAAATGGATAGTGGACCATTCTGGTGGAAAGCCAGTTTTAGCAGGCCTTCAAACATACGAATCTGATAATAATCTGGGAGTAATACCAGCAAATGAGCTAAAAGAAGACGTTAATTCAGCAATAAACAACGGAGCATCTGGATATGTATTATTCAGATATGGATTAATGGACAATGATTTCTTCACAAACCCCAATGACAATTCAATTAAATTCACACTAAGCCAGATTCAAAGTGCCGCAACAAGTCTAAAATCTTTCATCGATGCTAATAGTAGACTTCCAAATTACGTGCAAATAGGTACAAAGCAGATTTCAATGCCTGAAATGCTAAGGCTAATGACTGTAAGCACATTACAGTTAAATGGAGGAATAACAACACCCGTAACATTAAAGAGTGTAAATTCCCCTGGAAGCCCAACAGGTGATCAGGTAACTGGATCAATAAATAAAGCAGAGTATTTAGATATTGCACAGAGAATCCGGTCATTTATAGATTCAAATGGTGATGCACCAAATTACATAACAAGTTCTTTGGGCGATATCCGATATGAATCAGCCATTTACATCTACTCAAAGATATTGAACTTTTACAGCGGAAACAGTAGATTACCAAGCTATGTTGAAGTAAATCCTTGGAATTCAAATCCTTCACCGGATATTCCAACTGAACTACAACAGTACCTTCAGCCAACAGCTAACTGCCAGGTAAATGACAACCGTATAAAAGCACTTGCAACATCACTTACGAATGGTATAAGTTCCACCTATGATAAAGGTGTTAAAATCTTTAACTGGGCAAGAGACAACTTAGGCTATTCATTCTATTACAATACAAAATATGGAGCAGTAGGCACATTGAATGCCAAAACAGGAAATTGTGTCGACACTTCTCATCTTGTGATAGCACTTTCAAGAGCAGCGGGAATTCCAGCAAGATACATGCATGGAACATGTACATTTACAAGTGGTAATGTATACGGACATGTCTGGGCACAGCTTTATATAAATGGTAAATGGTACAATGCAGATGCCATAAGCAGTAAAAACACGTTCGGTGTTATAAACAACTGGAACACAGGCACATACACATTAAAAGGAACATATGCCTCTTTGCCATTTTAGGCATGCGCATATATTTCTTTCCTTTTCTTTCTTTTTTTTAAATAGAATTAAAATTAATTATCACCGCTAAATTTAATGATAAATTCAGTTCCATTAGTTCTACTGATTTTAACAGCGCCTTTAAGCTGATTTACCAATGCATTGACTAATTGTAAACCTAAAGTTTTTGTATTATTGAAATCTACATCTGAAGGTAATCCAATTCCATTATCACTGATAATTAATGTGTATTTATCCTTAATTTTGAAGAATTTTATGTAAACATCTCCTTTTTTTCCTTCAATAAATGCGTGTTTAAAAATGTTGGATATAAGTTCATTTATTATCAAACCACATGGAATTGCAGTGTCAATATCTAAAAAAATGTCATTAACGTCAATATTTAATCTTATTAAACCTTTATTGGCGCGATATGAATTAAAAAGCTCATTTACTAAACTATTAATATAATCTGCAAAATTAATTTTTACAATATTATCTGATTGGTATAGTTTTTCATGAACAAGAGCCATAGCTTTAATACGTTCTTGGCTTTCCTTTAAATTGTTTAAAGTCATTTCATCATCAACATAACTCGACTGGAGGCTTAATAAGCTGGATATTATCTGCATATTGTTTTTAACCCGATGATGAATTTCTTGCAAAAGAATATTTTTTTCTTCCAATGATAGTTTAAGCTCTTCTTCAGCACGCTGTTTATCTGTTATATCTGTTATAAATCCTTCTAACGCAATTAATTCGCCATTTGGTGAGAATACTCCTATTCCCTGCTCCCAAACATGTTTTTCAGTTGAATCTGCAGTATTTATTTTATAAACATTTTCAAAGGGTAATTTTAATTTTATAGCGTTTTGTATATTGTCCCATACGTGTTTTCGATAGTCTGGATGGATTATATCTCCGTAAGATATTTTTTTATTCATAATAATGTCTTCGGGATGGTATCCAGTCAATTCAAAGCAACCTTCACTTACAAATTCCATTGTCCAGTTAGAATCATTCATGCATTTATAAGCTACGCCTGGTAAATTACTTATCAAAGTTTCAAGTGTCCGTTGATTCTCTTTTAAGGCCTCTTCAACTCTTTTATGTTTATCAATATCTGTGATTATAAACAGATGCCCATATGAAATGTTTTCCAAGTCATATAATGGAGTTTTTTGTATATTGTACCATTTCTCATTTATAAGTAAATCACGATTATTTTCAGACGATGCTTGAAAAAAAGACATTAATTGTTCCCATTTTCCAAAAATATCACTGAATGTGTTGCCAATTTCATCTGAATTTATTCTAAACATTTTCTCTGCCGTTAAATTAATTTCCAGTAACCTTTCATTGCTATCAACTACAAAAAATCCGTTGGTCATGTTGTTAAACAGTTTGTGGTGGGCAACAGGGAGAATATTCAATAAATGAAATCTGAAAACTCCTAAAGCAGCGCATAAACTTGTTATTGCAAATGCGATCGGGGTAAGATCTACTAAGACTGGTGAAATCCGTGTTAGGTAAAATATATTGATAATTAAGGGGGAAGCTATACCTACTAAAACAGCTGCAACTTGTAATTTGTAAATTTTAGGAGAATTTATAAACATATGAACCATTAATATCATTCCAATTAAAAGTAGAGGGTAGGAATAAATTAGATTGAGCCAAACAGCTGGCCCATGTTTATAAATTAGTAAGGTACCGAAGTTGGTAGAAATAGGAATGATATTTGTCCATATTAAGTGGTGCCATTCATTGCTAAATGCCAAAAAAGTTATAATTAATGGTATTATCATTAAAAGCGCGATATAAAAGTTTTTAAGGTATTTTTCATCTTTTCTGTAGCTTAAAACAAATAAAAATAAAAATGGAGAAACTGTAGTTATTCCAATCCAACAAAACTTTGACCAAAAAATTTTAGTTGAAATTTCAGGGGATATAAATTCCATTAACGAACCAAATGACCAGATGCATATAGAAAACATTACAAGAATAAAGAAGGTATGCAATTTAATGGAACGTTTTTTAAAGGCGTATAAAGCTAAGACAAGTGATATTAAAAATGTTAATGCAAATCCCGCTGCATAAGCTAAATATTCTTCATTCATATAAAAACCGCCAATTTAATTAGTATAATTATATTTGTAATGTGGTCACTAAAAAATTATGGTTTAATAAGTGTAACTGGATTTATCATCATGATATTAATTAAATTTTAAAATCAACAATTCTTAAAGATTTTTTCATCGAATTCCATGTTTTTAATCTTTTTAATTATTTTACAGGAACTGTCAAGGGGCGCGTCCTTATAATTAGTTACCTTAATAACTTCGGCGTGAATTTGTCTCTGTTTAAGATCTTCTCTGAGTTCATCCAAATCAAAATGCTGATCTGGCCCTATAGCAATTATATCTGGTTTAATTTCTTCTACAATTTTAAATATATCTCCTGTATGTCCTAAATAAGCATCATCAACTGGTTTTAACATTTTCACAACTTCTAATCTCTGTTCTTCACAAACTACTGGCACTCTTTTTTTAGCCCTTACAGTAGCATCTCTTGCAATAACTACAATCAGCTTTGCATCATTTCCACCAAGTTTTTTTGCTTCTTCGAGGTAAAATCCGTGTCCTGAATGTATTATGTCAAATGTTCCTGTTGCCATTACTGTTTTCATGTATTCACCTTGTTTATTTTTATCTAAGAGTAGATAAAAATTGTTTAATAATCCTCATTTTTTAAGTTATTTCCTATTCTAATTTGATTTTAATGTAAATAAATGTAAATATATTTCTTTAATAA
This sequence comes from Methanobacterium sp., assembly GCA_016222945.1. NCBI lineage: Archaea > Methanobacteriati > Methanobacteriota > Methanobacteria > Methanobacteriales > Methanobacteriaceae > Methanobacterium > Methanobacterium sp. The sequence continues at coordinate 89,814 of JACRPY010000004.1, forward strand.
GGGATATAAAGTAATTATTATGAAATTACTTACAGGGATTGGTACCAGTTCCTATGTGGGTGTAGGAAAAATAAGGAAAATAGAAGATAACGGAGATATTTTAGAAATTAAGGAAGGAGAAATAATAGTAGTTTCTAAAGCTTCCAGAGACATGCTTCTACACCTCCAAAAAGCGGGTGGAGTCATAACTGACTATGGAGGAATAACTAGCCATGTAGCTATTGTATTGAGGGAAATGAAAGTTCCCTGCATAGTTGGAACCCAAAATGGCACCGATATTCTTGAAAATGGAATGATAGTAACTGTTGATGGGAGAACAGGTAACATTTATGGAGGATTTATAGAATTTGAAAGTGAAAAAGAACTATTTGAAATTTATAATCCTGCAACAAAAATTAAAGTAAATTTAAACGTTCCAGAAATAGCTAAAAGCGCTGCACCGTATTCAGATGGAGTAGGTTCCATAAGAATTGAAAACATGGTTGTAAGAACATTAAAACACCCAAGGAAGTTATTAGAAGAAGGAAAATTAACTGAAACCATTAAAGAGGGTGTAAGGGAGATTTTGGATGCGTTTTACCCTAAACCTGTGTGGTTTAGAACATTTGATATTCCTACAGATGAATTGGTTAACTTGAAAGGTGGCGAAGATGAACCATATGAAATAAACCCTCTTTTAGGACTTAGAGGAATATACAGAGATTTAAACGATGTTGAAATACTAAAAGCAGAGTTTATGGCCATAAAATACCTTTTAGATGAAGGATATGATAATTTAGGAATTAAAATCCCATTTGTAAGAGATATAAGTGAGTATATCTTATCCAAGAAGATTCTTAAGGATGTTGGGTTAAAGCCCCATAAAGACATTGATGTTGGAGTTTCAGTGGAAACACCGTCTGTAGTTTTTACATTTGATGAATTTATAAAAGAAGGCATGGATTTTATGACACTGGGCATGAGTGATTTAGCAATGTGTGCCCTGGCAGTTGATAGAAGAGGAGTAAGAGTTGCAAAACATTTTGATCTTATGCACCCTGCAATTTTAAAGATGGTGGAACTTGTAATAAATAAATGTAACCAGAAAGGAATAGAAAGCTGCATCTGTGGCCATGCAGGAGGAGATCAAGAGATAGTAAAAAAACTGGTTGAAATGGGAATAGATTGCGTTTCAACAAATCCTGATCAAATACTTAAAATACGCAAAACGGTTTATAATAGGGAAAATGAGATTATAATGAAAAGTTTGCCCTGATTTTTTTTTAAAAATAAATCAGATTTAATTAAAGCATTCGAAAATCAAAGAGTTTCGAGGGCTTTCATAATCGAAGCTTACAAACATTAGGTTTGTACTACAAAATCGGAGATTTTGAGAGATTATGATGCTCCGAAACGATAGTTTCGAGGGCCTTTTTGAAATCTATTTTTCCTTTATACAGTGCAGAACCCACCACAACTCCATAAACGTCAGTTTCACTTAGCTTCTTAATATCATCAATAGATGTAACTCCACCAGAATAAATGATAGGTATATCCACGGTATTTAATAATTCTAGCAGGGGTGTTGTGTCAAATCCTTTAAGAAGACCTTCAAAATCAACATTTGTAAATAGAATGCTTCCTGCACCCTTTTTTTCGAACATTTTTGCAAATTCAGGGGCACTTTTAGTTGTTTTTTCGCTCCAACCTTTAACTACAACTTTAGAATCTTTACTGTCCAGTGCAACAATGATTCGTTCACTTCCAAATTCCTGGGAAAGCTCTTCAACAATTTCAGGGTTTTCTATTGCTACAGTACCTAAAATAACTTTATCAATACCTATTTCAAGCAATTTTACAGCATCTTCTTTGGTTCTTATGCCGCCACCCATTTGTACTGGAACTTTTATTTCATGGGCTATTTTTTTAATTATCTCCCTATTTTTTTCTTTATCTCCAAAAGCACCGTCTAAATCTATAATATGCAATATACTGGCACCTTTTCTTTCCCAGTCTTTTGCAACTTCCAGGGGATTTTCAATAATTACTTGCTCGCTACCAGGTATTCCTTGAACCAATTGAACGCATTTTTTATCTTTAATATCAACTGCAGGAATTATAAATATTTTATTAGTCATATAATCACCATTTAATAATTAATATAAAAATAGAACTATGTATTTAAATTTTTAGTACTTATTCTGGTTTAAAATGAATATTAGGAAGTATTAGCTTTTAATTTCAGTTAGTACTTCTCCCACTATTTTCAGGAATTTTTCAACAATTTTACGATATTTTTCTTCACTCTTCTTTAAAGCTTCTTCTGCTTTTTTACGTTCAGTTATATCATGAAGAATTCCGTAATAACCCAATACATCTTGTTTTTCGTCTTTTCTAAGGGTAAGGGAGCCAATGCAATCTATTTCTTCTTTTTGTTTATTAATTAGTTTAAATTCATAATTTTTGAGATATCCTTTTTCAGGGATAGTTTCCTGTAATTTTTCCCAATCTTCTGGATCAGCAAATAAATTGGAAAAACTGAGATTATCCATTTCTTCTTTACTATATCCAAAAAGATCAAGCATTACTGGATTAAAATCTTGGAATTTGCAATTGGTAACAGTAATAAAGATTGCATCTTGGGATTCTTCAAATAAATAACGGAACTTTTCTTCGTTTTCTTTTAGTTTGCTTTCCATTTCATGCTTGTAAAGTGCAACTTCAATTGCACTGTGCAATTCCCTATCTTCAAAAGGTTTAATAATATAACCAAAAGGCCCAGTAATTTTAGCTCTTTCAAGGGTATTTTCATCAGAATAAGCTGTTAAATACACAACAGGAATATCAAGAGTATTTTTAATTATTTGTGCTGCGTCAATACCATCCATTTCGCCTTTAAGTACGATGTCCATTAATATTAAGTCAGGTTTGGCTTCTGCAGCTTTTTTTACAGCTTCTTCTCCTGAGGATATTATTCCAGGCACAATATAATTCATACTTTCTAACCTGTTTTTAATATCCATGGCCACTATGCTTTCATCCTCAACAACAAGAATTTTAATGCTGGACATATTGTTCTCCTATGGATCATTTAAAGTCAATTATTTTGAATACTACATATAAATAATATTAAATTGTTTTAAATAAGTTTTTCGCTTTGAAAATTAGAGTACAATGAAAAAATAGTGGCCACATTTCTAAAATAAGAACTATATGGGCGTGATGTGGATTATAAAAGGTTAATCATAGCTAAGTAATGAATTTCATAAGAAAATATCATTTTAGATGGTCAAGGCATGTTTATTTCCTTGAATTAGAAGTTTATATTTATTTTGAACTGTTTTTTAATGCAATTTTGCTTGTGACCATTGTTTTTGCAGATAAAAGAAGCTTATCTTTTTTTCCTTTTTTTTCCAGTTCTGATTCTATTTTTTGAAGTATAGCTTCTAAATCTTCACTTTTACAATTATTAATTTCTGTTATGAGATCAGGATATATATTGGTTTTTTCATCAGCAATTTTGTTTTTAAATAACCCCATTTGTTTCATACCTCTTTATTTTTTTTATATTTTTCATTTGTTCCATTTACTATTTATCTTTTTTGTATATGGTCATTAAATTTAATGTAAAACCATTGATGAAAAATAAATGATGAAATAATCTAAAATAAGTTGACTATGTGATTGTTTTGATTTATCAAAATAATTTAATTAGTTTTTTAAAAAATGTTAAGTAATAAATAGTAAATTTTTTTAATTAGTTATATTCATAATATAATATTAATATCTTAAAAAAAGGGCATTTTACAAATCGGGGATTTTCGAGTGATTTGGAGAGTGGAAAGTTGAAATCTGTAGAAATAAAGGGAAATATGGATTCTAAAAGGAAATTATTAATGAGCTTGTTTTGGACAAATAGAAAGGCCGTGAGAACTGAAGGATGCGCTCAATTTGTAATAGAAAAAATAACTACAAACGATAATCTATACGAATCAGAAGGAGATAAATACCTTAAATTATCTGATGATATATTAAATGATATTTTAGAGAATATAGAAAGCAATAATGTAGTAGAATTTGATATTAAACTGGGGGAAGAGGATATAAAAGCAATTTTTGAAGGTGATGTTTTTTCTGTGTCAACAACCAAAACAAAAGAGCTTGAAGATGAAATAATTGAAAAATTAGAGGAAGAATCTAAAAGAAAATATCCAAACATCTGTTTTTCATTTCCTCCACGTGTTGGAATACATAAATATCCTTAAAAAAAAGCGGTTATGGGTTAATAAACATAGTATATTCCATAGCATTGTTTTTATAAATCAATATCATGTATTTAAATTCAAGGTGATAAAATGAAACCAATAATAAATTTTGCAGTATTTTGGGGCATATTGGCAATATTTATTGTATCCTGTGGCGCTGCAGCAGCTACTGAAACTTCTGAAACGAGTATTGTAACTTCAACTGTAACTACTTGTGAAACTTCGACTCAAGAAGTTCAAAATTTAGCTGCTGATTCTGCTGCACCACCAGCAACACCCACAAGGCTGATTTTTATCCATCATTCAGTTGGTGGAAACTGGCTGGCTGAGGGGAATGGTAATTTAGGAAATGCTTTAAATACCAACAATTACTATGTTAGTGAAACTAATTATGGATGGGATGCTCAACCTGGTGATAATTTAGGGGATCGTACAAACACAGATAATTGGCCAGAGTGGTTTACTGACAGTAAAATGCCTTATGTTTATGGCAGTGATTACCATTCAGCTTATTCTAATAACATTGCAAATCCTGGTGGAGAAAACGAAATCATAATGTTTAAGTCATGTTATCCTCAAAGTGAAGTTGGAACAAGCATTGATGATGAAAAAACTATTTATAACAGTTTATTACCTTATTTTGCGGCCCATCAAGACAAACTATTTGTTTTAATCACTCCTCCTGGCGAAACTGATGTAAGCAGCTATCAATTAACACGTGATCTCTGTAACTGGTTAACTGACACAGATAACGGATGGCTTAAGGGATATACTGGTAAAAACGTTTTTGCATTTGATTTTTATGGTGTTTTGTCTGAAACAGACTCTCATCACAGATGGACTGGTGATCATATAGAACATGTTTATGCGGCCGATTATGATGGAAAATCTCCATATCACAATGGCGATGACCATCCTAATTCTATAGGGGGCCAAAAAGCTACACTTGAATTTTTACCTCTCTTAAATGTTGCATACAACCGATGGAAAGGAAATGAAGCCCTTACAGCAACTGCAACACCAGCAGGAGGATCATACTACAATCCAGTAGATGTGGTTTTAAATTCAAATAAAGTGGCAGATATCTACTACACAATGGATGGAACAGACCCTACAAAATCCAGCAGCAAATACAGCTCTTTTATACACATTGCAACTTCAAAAATTCTAAAATTCATAGCTTTCGATGTTTCAGACAATAATTCAGGCATAAACTCACAATACTATGCTATTTATGCTTTGATGCCCTACAGTTATCAAGTAGCAGTTCAAGATAGGCTAAGTAACAAGAAATACAGGGTAAAATATGCAGTGCGGTACCTTGCTAAAGTAGGAAAAGGTAAAAAGAAAAGATATGTATGGAAAACTAAATGGAAATACAAAAGGGATTACCTGTATGGATATCGGTATGAAACAAGGTATGGGAACAGTTATCAACTTACATAACTAACTATTTATTTCCATTTTCTATTTTTTTTTATGTTTATTCAATGTAATTTCCAATTTCAGGTTCATTAATCTGAATAATATTTAAAAAATTTTTTTATATTAAATATAACAAAGTTATATAAAATGTTCATTAAAATGGAGAATCTTTAAAATAATAGGGTGAATCAATGAGAAAAGTGGCTTTAAAAGTAGCATACATAGGAACAGACTTCCATGGGTTTCAAAGACAACCAGATGTAAACACAGTGGAAAATGAACTTATAAACGCATTAAAATCAGCTGATTTAATAGATAATTTAAAAGATTCAGGATATGCAATAGCTGGTAGAACTGACAGGGGAGTGCATGCCCTTGGAAATGTTATTTCATTTAGAACCCCTGAAGACGTTGTTATAAATCAAATAAATGATCAATTACCTCAAAGTATACGAATATTGGCTAAAGCAGGAGTTCCATTTGGGTTTAAACCCAGATATGCAAAAAGCAGGCATTATAGATATGTGATTGCAGGTAAAGAAGATTTAGATTTAGATAAGATGGAAGAAGCGTCTAAAATACTGGAAGGAACTCATGATTATTCTAATTTCTCAAAAAGAAGCGAAAGAAACCCTATAAGAACCATCGATGAGATTAAAGTTTCAAAGAAGGACAATATATTAATTATAGATGTTATTGGAGAAAGTTTCCTGTGGAACATGGTTAGAAAGATTGCATCTGTGTTATTTTTGGCTGGAAATGATGATATGAGTATTGATGACGTTCGTAAGTTTTTAGGCCCTTCAGGTAACGCTTCTATAACTCCAATGCCTCCAGAAGGGCTTATTTTGATGGATACCGTTTATCAAGATGTAAAATTTAAATACGATGATTATGCGCGGGAGAAGTTTTTAAAGGCTTTAGGTGAAGAATATTTGTATAATGGGACTATTGCAAGTGTAGAAAAGGTTATGATGGATGGATTAGGGGAATAGAGAAATTTATAAGTTGAATTAGAGGGTATTAATTCTTAGTGACATTAAATATTCTAATTTTTAATTGTTTAATAAATAAATATAAATTATATTAATCTCAATTATTATACAGAGAAATATAGTTTTAAACAACTTAATTTCTATTTATCTGTCTTTCTGCTAAAATAATATGCATTTAGGAGGAAATTCACTGTTATACAAAAACATGGGTAAAACAGAAGAAAATAACAAGATGGATTTATTTTTAGGCTCAAAAAATCGGATTGAAAAACAAAAACTAATTATCGTAGGATTCGATCCAGGATTAACTGCAGGAATCGCCATTTTAGACCTTTCAGGTAATTTAATAGCGGTTAAAAGCTGTAAAGAAATTTCTAAAGCTGAAATAATAAAATATATTATAGGTTATGGAAAAACAATTTTAGTTGCAACAGATGTTTACCCCCCGCCAAAAATGGTTAAAAAACTTGCAACAACTCTTAATTCTAAAATATTTTCTCCAGATAAAACATTCACAGTCAGCTCAAAAATAGAGCTTGTGGAAAGCTATTTAAATGAAATATCGGCCACTAAATATCCTGAAAATGCCCATGAAAGAGATGCACTTGCAGCTGCAATTAAAACTTATAAACACTATCAAAATAAGCTCAGGCAAATTGAAAAACGTGCAGAAAAACTTGAATTATCTTTCGGGGAAGTTGATGAAGTTAAAAGAATGGTTATTTTGGGAACTCCCATTAGTAAAGCGATAAATAGCATTTTAAAAGTTCCTGATGAAAAAGATGATTTGGAAACACAAATTGAAGAAGTAGAACAAGAAATTGATTCTGCAGATGAAATGGAAATAAACAAGATTAAAGAATCTTTAAAAAGACTTAAACTGAAAGTGAAATCTCAAGAAAGGCAGATTCAAAGTTTAAAGCTTAAAAATAGAAATTTAAAGGAAGATGCCAGTAAATATAAAGATGAGGTATCCTCTCTTGAAGAAAAAATAGAGAAATTACATTACAACTATTCTAAGGATATTTTACTTAAAAAGAAGATATCTTCAAAGATTGCAATCATAAAGGGACTTCAAGAAAAATATACTAAAGAAAAAAATAACCGAGAACAGCTTGAAGAGAATTTACGTTCCATAAAAAAAGTTAGGGCAATGGAATTATCTAAAAAGGCAGTGCCTGTAAAAATTATTGAATATTTCACTAAAGAAGGAATAAGGGAAGCAGATGAGTATTGGAAGATAAAAAAAGGAGATACAGTTCTTTTATCAACTACTGAAGGTGGAGGATCCCAAACAGCATCATTATTAATTAAATTGGCTGTAAAAGCAGTTATAGCTGCCGATAAAATGTCTCATCTTGCAGAAGAAGAATTTGAGAAAAATATGGTGCCAGTACTCGATGCAGATGAATTAGAAATGGAAATTATCGATGAATTTGCAGTTATTGACAGAGATGTTTTAGAAAAGGAAATAGAAAAGTGGAAAACTAAAACTGAAGAAAAAGAACGTAAGGAAGAGGAAAAAAAGCTCTTTAAAGTGATGGATGAATATAGGGCTCAAAGGAAAAGGCCATAGGAGCTTAAATAATTAATTTTATTTTTTTTTACATAATTGTAATGACTTTATTTGTGAATTTTTTTAGAATTAACTTTATTAATTCTTTAGCTTTTATAAAGATTATATGAATATTCACAATTTAATAACTCTTTTAGGGTAAATTCCATTTATTATGCTTGTTTTCTGCATTAAATCATTAATTAGTTAAAGTAAAAAAATTAAAAATAGAATCATATCAATAGGTTTAAAAAATAGGATGGTAATAATATATTTTAGATTCTCATGATAATCAATAATCTTTTCAATCAAACTTTGATGCGGAAGTATTCAAAGAACTTCAAATTAAATCCTTCAAAGCATGAACTTATTTTAAAGCATATTGAAAAGATAGAAGAGGGTCAGTTTGAAGCAGAAACTAAGAATTATATTTATTTTTATGAAGTATGGTTGAAAGGTATTTTAGGTTATGATCTCGATGAAAACATCCTTATAGATGAGAAAGAAGAGGAAGGGCGAGGTAAAAGCGAGTTTATACTGAAATCTGATGATAAGAAGTTTATGGTGGTTGAGCTCAAGGACCAGAAAACGGACTTGGACAAACCACAAAACCGGGTCAATGATAAGCGAACACCTGTTGACCAGGCTTTTGATTATGCCCAACATACAGGAGATATTGACTGGATACTTGTATCCAATTATAATGAATTCAGATTATACAATTGGCATAAGAAAGGCCATTACATATCATTTAATGCAGCTGAACTTTTAGATAAAACAATCTTCTCCTATTTCATGTTATCATTCTCCAAGAAGAGCTACATCGAAACTGGTTTTATTGATAAATTAATGGATAAAACAATTGTTGTGGAAAGAGAACTGGAAAAAGAATTTTATAAACTATATAATGAAACTCGGTTAATGCTTATAAAAGAATTTGAAGAAATCAATGAGTTATCCCGACTTGACGCCATCCACTATGCTCAGATGATAATGAACAGATACATGTTTATATGTTTCGCAGAAGACATAGAACTTCTACCTCCTCAGATTTCCACAGACACTATCCAAACGCCTATACTTAAAGGAAACCTAAGACATGGAAGCATCTGGCAAAGATTAAACGAATTATTTTTAGATATTAACGAAGGAAACGAATACAAAAAGATATCCCAATACAATGGAGGCATATTCAAAGAAGACTTAGATCATATAAAGATTAGGGATATTGTGGAAGATCAAAAGTTCTTCAATGATGTTTACCAGAATTGGAAATTTGAAGAATATGAAAAAGAAGCAAATATTGACCTTGGACCATACGGCCCGAAAGTAAACCCCATATACCGAAACATGCTCACAATATCCACATTCGACTTCTCAACAGAATTAGATGTAAATATCCTTGGTCACATCTTCGAAAACTCAATTGGAGACATAGAAGAACTCAAAGAAGACAGTAAAGGAAGACGAAAAAAAGAAGGCATATTCTACACACCAGACTACATCACAGACTACATCTGCAGAAACACAATCATACCCTACCTAAGCAAAAATGGAAAATCAGAAACCGTGGCTGAGCTCATCCAAGAATATTCAACAGGACAAGAAATTGAAACACTTGAATCTGAAGTAATGAACATTAAAATAGTTGATCCTGCATGTGGATCGGGAGCTTTCCTTAACAAAGCATCAGATATTCTATTAGAAATTCACAAATCTATCTACGCTTTTAAAAAGGGTAAATACACCACCACGATCAAAACCAAAGGTGGAAAGGGTAAAGATAAAGTAAAAAGCACCGCAAAACATATCAAGCTTGATTCATTTTTTGATGAAATATCAGCAAGAAGAGAAATATTAATCCATAACATCTATGGAGTAGACCTAAACGAAGAATCTGTGGATATAACCAAATTAGCATTATTTTTAAAAGTCTGCCAGGAAGACAGGAAACTTCCAGACCTTGAAAACAACATAAAATGCGGTAACTCACTGATTGATGATCCTGAATTTAATGATAAGCCATTCCGCTGGGAAGATGAATTTAAGGCCATATTTGATGAGGGGGGTTTTGATGTGGTGGTGGGTAATCCTCCCTATGTTAGACAGGAGAAAATAAAAGAGATAAAACCATATTTAAAGGAAAATTATGAAATTTTTGATGGTGTTGCCGATCTTTATGTATATTTCTTTGAAAAAGGTATGAAAATCTTGAAGAATGGTGGTTATTTCTCTTTTATAAGTTCAAATATGTTTATTAGAGCAAAATACGGATTTAAACTTAGAAAATTCATTTTAAATAATAAATTAATGAAATATTTTGATTATACTTCTGGAAGTATCTTTGAAGAGGCAAAAGTAGACCCTTGTATAATTGTTTTGAAAAAAGAAATACCTAATGATAATAGTAAAATATGTGTTAACGAAGAATTTGAGATAAATCAGAATAGGTTTAATTATGAAGATTGGGTTTTTGAAACCCCCGAAATTTTGAGCTTAATTGATAAAATAAATTCTAAAGGCATTAAATTTAAAGAAATTAAAGATTTAAATATATATAGAGGAATATTAACTGGTTTAAATATAGCATTTAATATTGATAAATTAATGAAAGAAAAACTAATTAGTAACGATAAAAGTAGTAATAGATTAATTAAACCTTTGATAAGAGGACAGGATATTAAAAAGTGGAAAACAGACTTTAAAGATTTATATTTAATTTTTACAAAAAGAGGCATTGAAATTAATGAATATCCTGCAATTAAATCGCATTTAAGTCATTATAAAAAACAATTAATACCTAAAAACAGTGGACAAAGAATAGGTAGGAAAGCAGGAAATTATGAATGGTATGAGATACAAGATACAGTTGATTATCACAAAGAATTGGATAAAGAAAAATTGATTTTTCCAGGTATTTCTACAAATCTTTTTGCCACATATGATGATCAAAGAATTTATCCTAACAATTCTGCTTATATAATTACTTCAGATAAAATCGATCTAAAATATTTAAGTGCAATAATATCTTCTAAAACTTTAAATTTTGTTTTTAAACATTCTGGCGTTCCACTTGCTCGAACAACATCTAATCCTTTGGAAAGACCTCGATATCATCTTTATAAAAATTACATTGAAAAACTTCCAATAATCGTAAATTTTGAGAATAAACAAATCACTAAAAAAGCCGATCAAATGCTTAAACTCAACAAAGACTTAATGAATGAAATTAATTCTTTTAAAGACTGGCTAAAACACACATTTAACATTGAAAAATTCTCACAAAAACTTGATAAATACTATAAATTAACCTTTGATGACTTTTTAACGGAATTAAAGAAAAAAAAGGTAGATATCACATCAAGAAAGAACTATAATCTTCTTAAAAAAGAATTTGAAGAAAGTATAAGTAAAATTAATCCATTACTTCAAGAAATTGAAATAACTGATAAAGAAATTGATCAGATGGTTTATGAGTTATATGGGCTTACTGAGGATGAGATTAAGATTATTGAGGAGAGTTTAAGCAAATAATCATTAAATTTGGATTTAAATGACTTTAAAGCTAAAAAATACAAAAAATTAGATAAAAACTTGGAGATACATAATGTTAAGAATATCAAAAAGTAAAGGTAAAGAAAATATCAAAAATAAACCTAAAGATGATTCATCTGCAAAAACCACATCAATACACTCTAAACCTAAGATATTACTTATTGATTTACCTAAAGAAGTATCTGATGGTTTAGAATCTAATGGTTTCAATGTAACCAATGGAACTTTCGGATCTCCATATAATATAAAAGTTAGCAATAACCTTACACCCATTATAGAGCGTCCTAATTTACCAAATATTTCTGAACAAGAAGTGATATTCATAGATTTAACTTCTCCAGCTACCTTAAATGAGTCAGATATTAAGGATTATGTTGAAACTAAAGAAAATCAATGGTGGGCTAATTGTAGATCGGGTGTTATTGATCCAAGGCCCGTATTCATGTATTATCTAAAGAAAAATTTTGACCGTATTTTGGCTCATGGTGGATTTATTGTTATATTTGCCCAACCACGGTTTAAAAAAGAGTATATTTGGGGTAAAAATCAGCCTGGCTACGGTTTGGTAGGGGATACAGAAAAACATGATAATTGGTCATTTCTTTCTATTTTAAATGATAGTGATCTTAAAGTTGATTTTCTTTCTGGTGAAGAGATTAATGTAAAAGGGAATGAAAATGAAATTTTTAACTTTTTAAAAAGAAATATTAAAGGAACATTCTTTAGAGCTATTTTTAATGCTCGCTTTGGTTTAAAAGATAAATGGTTTACTCTTTTAACAAACAAATTTGGAAATCCAGTTAGTGGTTTGATTTTATCTGATGATTTTAATGGTGGTGGGGTTCTTATTTTGCCGCAGATACCTAAGACTCCTGATGTAATTTCTGCTTTATTAACTGAGGTAATTGCAGATTTATCTCCACACCTTTTTCCAGATTTAGAAGGAGCTAAATGGGTTCAAAAAGATGATTATGAGCTGGAAGCTGTTAAGAAGTTTGAAAAGGAGAAAATACAAGTTAAAGCTGAAGCTGAAAAACAATTAGCTTTACTTGACGAAAAAATTGACCAAGAAAGGGAAGAATTTGGATTTTTACATGGAATTCTAACCAAGACTGGGGATGAACTCGTAGAAGATGTTAAAAAATGTCTCGATTTTATAGGTTTTAAACAGGTTGTAGATGTTGATAAGACTATTGAGGAGGGTAAGAAGCGAGAAGAAGATTTACAGATACTTGACGGATCTCCTACTCTTTTAGTAGAAATTAAAGGAAAATCGGGTTTTCCAACGGATGAAGACATTTTACAGGTTCATAAATATATTCCAAGGCGGATAAAAGAATGGAAGAGATTTGATGTTAATGGTATATCCATAATTAATTATCGGAGAAATATTCCTGCATTTGAAAGAGAGCCGTTTTTAGAAGATCAGATTGAAACTGTTAAATCTCATGATATTGGTATTGTATCCACAGTAGATTTATTTGTTTTAATTAGAGGCATGATCAAATGGGGATGGGATCCAAAAGTTATAAGGGATTTATTTTATGAAATTGGTAAAATACCTGATTTTCCGGCGAATTATGAACATATAGGAGAAATATTCACCTATATAAAAAATGATAACATTATAGGGATTAATATTGAATCTGGAAAGTTATATAAAGGTCAAAGAATTGGTTACAAGATTAATAATGAATTTTTGGAAGAAAATATAACTTCTTTACAAATCAATAAGCAGGATGTTGAGGAGGCCCCTACAGGACAATCTGCAGGTATCAAAACTATCTATTCTGAAAAAGAATTAAAAGAAGGTATAAAGGTATATGAAGTTACTAAATAAGATTATTCTTCAAATAATTAATTGGGCGTGTTAAATTCATCTTTCACTTTCTTTTTCATTCCATTGTTTGATGAATATTCCTGTTGGTTCTTTTGGTGTTTTTTGTTATGATATCTCCTTGCTTTTATGAAATATGCTTTGCTTCATATTCTAATTAAATCTTTAAATTTACTTGTATTATATTTACTCTTTGATTCATTATTCAATGATTTTTCCAGTGAACCTATATAATTCCGTTGCGTTTCTAATAGTATTGTAAGTTCGCTAATTTTTTTCATTAATTGTTGTCGTTTGGTCTTGACTTTAACACATTCCCTATTTTTTTAAATGATTTTTATTTTGTTTTTCTGTACGAATTACGGATTTAACAGGTGTGCTGAATACATCATTCGTATAATCTTTAGTTACTTCAAAATATGTCAACTTGAACTCGATCGTAGATTTCATCAATCTTTTGTGACATCAATCTCACATTTCAAACTATAATCCTATTTTCTTACGGAAATGGTCATGTAAAATAATATAAATTACTATTCCAGCAATTAAAACAATTATTAGGCCATATATAAAGTCATATAAAGAAGCTACATTAATTAAAATAAACGCTGCACCAGATACTATGGCAAATATAAGAAAGTACATTGAAGAATTAACGAGTACTGCTCTCTCATGCAAAATTTTCTTATTTATTTTCATATCCTCAACTTTTTCTTTAGATATTATTTTTAAAAGCTCACTTTTAGACTTATTAATATATTCTGGCTCTAAATATTTCTCTGATTTTAGTGTCTGAAATAATGCTTGACGATATGCTAAACCCGACATTATTAACGAAGCAATTGCAAAAATGCTTGATATGACTAAAATAATAATAAATTGAACAACAATTTTTGCGTTTAATATTTGCAATATTGCTAATAATTCTAAATTTAAAATTATGCCAACAAAACCAATAAGTTGACCTGCCCTCTCTCTAATAGTCTTATAAGTTCTAAAAGCACCTTGAAATTGATAAGATACCTCTCCATATATTATTTCAAGAGCTTCTTTATCTTCAGATTCCATAACTTAACCCCTTTAATCAAACATCTTCTACAGCTATTAATTCTTTTAGCTTTTTAAGCTTAGTTTTATCAATTTTATTCTCGTTAATCTCTATAAACTTAGGTAAATATACTCTTTTACATTTACCTGCATCCCAAATTTGATTATTTGCAATAGAAACATCAACTACTCTATTTATTTCATTAACACTTAACTTATCGAAATAAGGCAACAAATTACCCATGAATTGCTCTGCTTTACGATAACCTTTAACTCCATTTAATTCACTAATTAAATTGCCAAAAATATTTATTTCAGGGAAATTATCAATTATTGGATTTATTAAATAATTTAACGGAATATTATGTTGTTTTATGGATTTTCCTTGGCGGTGACTCATAAAACCATAAGGCCTAACGCTATCAAGGCTTAACGGAATAATCAAAACATTCCTAAAACAAGCAATACCTGCTTCTTGAGAGCACCAATCAGAATTCCTAAAATTATCGCTTAAAATAGGAATAAAAATATCAGCTTCATCCAATTCTTTAAGAATACGGTGTTTCCATTCTTCAGATATTCCAATATCCTCATGTGCCATGAAGCTTTCAATCCCCAAATAAGCAAGTAACTCTTTTATTTCAGCCCCAACATGTCTATCTTCAACAGAATAACTTATAAATGCGTTTAATTTCTCTTTTTTATGAATAATTTTTTCTTTTTCTAATGACTTTCCTAAATTAACACTTCTAATCTCATTTATTCTGGGAGTACCTGCATTTTTTATTATTCTTCCAATTGGAGCAATTGGTAATTCAGCCATAATTTCACCTCCTCTCTAAAAGTATTATACATTCCTAATTTTCATTTGGCACATGAAAATAAAAACTTATCATATTAGTTGCTATGGAAAATATGCTATTAATTATCTGAAGCTGAGATTCATTCCATGGGAAATTATTGAAAATATGCCGAAACCCAATTTTCTATATGATTAAATAAATAGTGAAATATTTATTTATATATAATATAGCGAAACCATTTTTCTGAAAATTGATTAAAATCATTATTATCAGATTTATCTCTCTTAAACTCCTTATTTTAAGAAGGTGAAAAATACATTTTATAAGATTTGAAAAATATAGTTAAAAGATAAACAATATAATACCTTATTTACTTAATTGAAGTGTTAATATAGTTTAGTTTTTTGATAAGATTTTCTATAAAAAATCGCCTTCTTCAGCATAATAAATAAAATCTTCTATAAACTCTTTGAATGAATAATTTTTTTGAGTATCAACTTTATTAAAATCTGAAGGATTTCTAAACCCTTTTTTAATTCCTGCATCGATTTTTTTAATATCTTTTTCAAGGGTATTTCTTATAGCTGTGATAAATTTAGTATTAGGATTCTTTGAACCTTTTTTATAAATCTTTAATTCATTAGCGACCTCTAATACTTCAACATATCCTTTTTGATCGTAAAAATCATTTATCATATCGTTAATTGCTACAGGATACATGCCCCATTTAGATGTAAAGTTATCTGTTTCCTCATTGGGCAAATGATAGATCTTAAACTCTATAATGTCCTCTGGAATGTAGCCAGCTATAAATGTACTTACATTATCATTTATTAAAGGTCTAGCTCTGTGAATGCACTGATAAATCTCAGAATCCCTCTTTTCAGCACCATAATCTTGAGGAGTATAATTATTTGTTTCAATTTCCAGTTTCTCTTTTATTATAGGTTCTAAAAACAAGGGCATTTTCCTTTCGAATTCTTCCAAAATAATTTCGTGTTCTATTATTTCTCCTGTTTCTTCATTTTTCATTTTAATTTTCAATATTTTATTGCCATTTGCATCGAATAATATTTGAGATCCGTAGCCTTTTTCAAATTTAGGTCTCCAAAAATCATCAATTAAACTGTAATTTGTCCGGAAAATATTATTATAATCATCCAAAACACCTTCTTCATTAATAGAGGATGTTCCCAATAATAAGAGAGCATCTCTATTTTTAAATGTGTTCAATCCCCTTGTATCATAAAAATGAGCTGTTTCCTTAATGTATTTAAGTCCCTCGAAAATATCCTCATAATCTTTGTATGTTATCAGGCCCATATTGGTGTATTTACGAGAAATTCGACTGACAAATTCTTTTAGTTTAAATATTTCAGATCCAAAATAGCTTTTATAGAATAGATTATTCTCATAAATTTTCCAAATTTCCTTATCTTTTCTTTTGATAGAGCTTTTGTAGCCATAAAAGTTTATATTCTCTTTTTCTATATCATTTTCAGAACAGAACTGTTCAAAAACTTTAGTAAAAAACTTTTCAGGGAACGTAGCATCCGAAATAACAACAGGTATACCTTCTAATGCATATTTAAATGCATAATATAAATAAGGTTCATAATAATCTCTTTTCTCACTATAAATTTTATAATATTTCATCCATTTTTCAAATCCATAAGGATTAAATTGTATTAAAACTTTAATTATATCCTCATTTTCATTATATACGGCTTCTTTTAAGGCATCACGGTAATCATTAATTAAATAATTGATAAATCTTTCATCACCATCCAACAATTGCATTATATCACAAATGGGGATAATTTCCAGAACTTCAGATAGTACATCCTCATTAAATAGTAGTTTATCACTTCTATCAAATGTTTCATCAAAAAAAACCATATCAAAATTATAATCCTCTTTTCTATCAAAAATAAGGTTTAAAAATTCAGGAACAGTTGTCAAATGCTTTTCTTTAGGCTCAAACTGCTTTTTATAATTACATTTCTTTTTTTCAGACTTAGAACAGAGTTTATTACAGATATATTGGGGAGTAATTTTATTTTCTTCATTTTTGCCGCGAAAATTGAAAATGGGATCGCTACTATTCTTTTTTTTACATAGATAATCAAATCCTTTCCAATGTTCAATTAGCCTCTTATTTTTAATAATTTCTTTATATTCAGTTTCAATGAGCTTGTGGGTTGGAACTATAATCAATACTTTCTTATCATATGCGTTTTCTAAATATTCTTTAATTAAAGTTGTTTTTCCAGCTCCAGGCTGTAAAGCTAAAATATTAATTCCTTCTTCAAAATTAATTTCTCTTTTATTTTTCCAGACGGTATCAATGTCACTTCCAAGATCTACCCAGTTTAATTCCATTTTTACACCAATTTATTCCCAGATACTTCAGAAATTAAATTTTCTAAGGATTTATCTGCATCTTTTCTTTCACTAAGCCCATGTACAAACCTTTCAGTTAATGCATCTCTAATTTGATTTTGAGATTTAATGTATGATATAATGTCTTCGAATAACTCATTAATTTCATTTGAAGTTCTTATTCCGGGTTTTGAATAACCTAATTTCATTTTAATGAATTCATCATCTTTAAGTGGTTTATTATATGTAAATAAAGCATCGATTAGTTTCTCATCTTGCCCTTCTAAGCCTTGTTCTTTAATCTGCCAACCTCTAATTTGTTTCTCATCTTCTGAATTATACATTAAATTGTACCTAATGAATCTTTCAGCGCCATATAACTCTTTTATTGGCATTGAATGTTCTTCACCAGCTAAGTATCTGATATTTAAGTATTCATACTTTTCACGTAATTGTGGAAGCTTTTTTTTACTCATTTCCATTTCATATCCTATTGATTCAGAATATTCTTTAATAGATTCAGTAGGATTATTTAGATTGTAGAAGTGTATTATCCAATATGCATCAATCCATGCTAGCTCATCATCATTTAAATCTCTAATTTTCAATATATCTTCTGTTATATTCCATTTTTCCAACTTTTTAGACTCAATATTTTGTATTCTACCAGAAAATAATTTTTTAAGCTCATTTTTAGCTATTTTAGCATTTTCTAAATTGTCACTACTCATTTTATTAAAAATATGCAGTATTTCAAGAGGATCTGTTTTCATTAAGCTAAAAATTAGATAATCTGACTTTAAATTCTGTCTTCTCGTGCCTTTAGGTTTAGGTTCGTAGCCTATAATATGAACTTTATCCTTATCCATAAGTCGCATTATAGATTCATCAAAAGTCTTTTTTTTATCCTCAGGCCTTTTTATATTGGGTAATTTATTTATAGCTTCTTTTTTTAGCTCTTTTCCCGTAAGTGCCCCTTTTTCTAATACTTTTAGAATTGGTTCATCCAACTCAGGTTTTTTTGGCATATAATTTTCTCCAAAATTCATATATGTGCTAATAGCACTTAAAACTACCTAAATTTACATTTGATTGTGCATTTAGAATAGCTTTTGAAGCTACATTAAAAGAAAGTAGCTTTCAAAAAAAGAAAAAGAGGCTGATAAAATGGAAAATGGTTTAGAAAGTTTTAGAAATGAATTAAAAACTATTGAAGGAGGTGAAAAAAGATGTTAATAGATTATTTTAAGGGACCTGCTGAAGAATATGTATTAGGAAAAACTCCTATAAATCTCTTAAACGCAATAATGCGGATAAATAATGAGCTTGAAAGCCAATCACAAATTATAAAATGGACAAAAACTGAAAATAAAATGATTACTGGTGGATTTCCTGTTGAAATTCATAGTAAAGATAGTAAAAATCAATCCAATCTGTATATTAATGAAGAGTATTCAAAATATGTTGCTGAAACACTCTGTTTACAGAAACCAGAATGGGAAGAAGGGAAATATAATAGTGAAATTGTTGAATTAATGCTTCATAATTTTACAATATCTGATATCATTCAAATAGAAAAGTTGATTAAACATCTATTGTATGAAAGATCTAAAATCAATTCTATGGATTATAAAGAGGGTATACCCAGTGTTATGGAACTTCCTCTAAATCCTTGTGATCAAAATGAATTGGAAGATATTGTGAACAATTTCTTTAAGAATAACAATGTAACTGATAGTTTAAAAAATTATTTAGGCCGTTTGTTAATTAAATATTGTTTATACTATGCATTTTATTTCTAAAATAACAAAAATTAAATCTCTTCTTTCATTTTTTTTAACCACTGAAATTAACATCAGGGTTTGGAGGATGAGAGACCATTATTTTACAGAAAATAATTTACAGAATAATTGGAGATAACAAGTATTATTTTGTTAAATGGGTTAATATAAAGTATTTATGTAAAATCAATTACCTAATGAAACTCTAAAATTAAAAAATAATTATCGTAGTTAGTATAATAGTAAATGGGGCCTTAATAAAGACAGTAGATTTATATACAATATGAGGTATATAATAATTAGTAATATGTAATGGTTATGGATTTTAATATTTAATAAACGGCTGTGGAAAGAATGGTAGCCTTAAAAAACGTTGTGAAAGAAATTGAGACTATAAGTGTAGTTAACTCATGGTTAAAGGATTTAAGTCACAACACTAAAAAGAGTTATTTGAATGCCTTAGCTGAATTTTGTATTGCTAATAGTTTAAATCCTGAAGAAATGTTGAAAATCATTTATATGGAAGAAGAGGAAAGATTACCGGCATGGGAGCGTTCAGTAAATAAATGGTTTGAAAATTTTGATGAACATTGTAAAAAACAGAATCGTACCAAAAAAACCAGGGATAATAGAAGAGGCATTGTAAATGCGTTTATTTGTTTCAATGAATTACCAGCTTATGTAGAAAGAGGTAAAAGAAGAAAATCTAATGATTTCAAAGAACCTAATAAAAGAAAAGCCTTAACTAAAGATAATATTAGAAATCTTTTAGATGCTTGTAAAACTTGGAAAATGAAAGCGGTAATTTTAACTCAAGTATCATCAGGACTATCAGCAGCAGATATCTTAAAATTGAAAGTTAAAGATATTAAAACGGGAATTATTGAAGTTCACGACAAAAATGCAGGGAAAAATAGGAGAATATGTAAATTACATTTGTCAAGAAAGAAAACTAATAAAGAGTTTATAACTTTTATTAGTGAAGAAGCTCTTGGAGCTATTGAAAAATATCTTAAACTTGAAAGAATTAATCCAGATTTTGATGGTGCATTATTTCCTTCTTCTAAATCTTCAAATAAACCAATGAAAATAAATACGCTTCAAATGGCCTATATATCTCTTAATAATTATCTTGGATGGGAAAATGAGGAAAAGGGCAGGTTTAGAAAAGCTACAAGTCATATGATGAGGAAGTTTTTCAATACACAATTAGTTTATGCTGGAATGCCTGAAGAGATAAGGGAACATTTTATGGGTCATGTATTGAAAAGTAAAGTTAGGGATGCTTATTTTTTAAATAATGATGAAGAATTACAGAAAGTTTATCTAAAATATATGCATAAAGTTACAATACAACCCAAAGAGTCCCCCGTGAGTATGTTTGAATTTAATGAAGTTATAACAAATCATGAAAAGCTTAAAAAAGAAAATAAACAATTAAAAATAGATTTAAACGAATTTAGGGAATTAATTGCTAATTATAATGTTGCTCTTGATGAGCCAAATAAAGAATTAAAGGAAGAAAATATGCAATTAGGTGAAGCGTTATCTGGTGTAATGTATGATAATCAAATGCAACAGTCTGAGATAATGGAATTGAGTCAAATTGTGCAAGAAATGAAGCAAGAAATAAAGAAGATAAAAAATAATGCTTAGTTTTTATATTTCAGTGCATATTGTTTAATTAAATTTTAAAGCTTTGATATTCCTTTTAATTTATAATGAAATTAATTTTTTTGTCATGTTAACTAACAAAATTATTGTTAAACTCTATATGAGTAATAGGAGATATGTTATGAACCATAATATAAATCCTGCTAATGCAAGTAAACCGGATTGTTCGGCTTTTTTAGGTTTACTATCGTGCCACACAATATAACCAATAATACCAGCCAATGGTGAAAAAAGAAATATTATAATACCCATACCGATACCTAAACCCTTTTTACTTATTATTTCAGTGGATTGGGGCTTATTTTTTAGGTCATGGCCACATTTATAACAAAATTCAGCATCTTTTGGATTTTCAATTTCACATTTTGGACAAATATTAGCTCCTATTTTTGCTCCACATTTAATACAAAATTCAGCTTCTTCAATATTTTTATAACCACAATGCCTACATATATCTAATTCGTTACGTTTTTCCTCAAGTTTTTTCCTAATATCTTCAGCAGACATATGTTTATTAGTTATTTCTTTCGTATCTAATTTGGAATTTTCTTTTGTATCTAATTTGGAATTTTCAAGATCTTCAATTTCATATTCTTTAGCTTCTCTGTAGTCCCCACCGCAGTCACAGCCATAAAAATCACCTAATGATTCACCTTCTTGCAGTTTGTAATAGCCCCCACATTTTTCGCATATTAAATATTTCATTAAAATTTCTCCTTTTGTAATAATTAAAATTAGATTAATTCTTATTAGTATTTATACTTAATATTACAATTTTCAAAAATAAGCAATTATATATAATTTTGGGATATAAAGATGAGTCACATATCCTCGTTTTTAAAATAAGGTTAGGAACGTAGAAATTTCTTTGTAATCTTTAGGAATTTCAAATAATTAACTTTATTAATCTTGAGATATTAAATTCCAACAATAATTATACAAGCTATGATAATTTGATAAATGATTATAAATGACTTATAAATATGATTAAAACTTTTAAAATTGATTGATACAAAATCTGGGCTTAAAGGAGTTTAATTTTTTGGAGCTGATTATTTGAATATCCTTATTATTGAATATGCTACAGCATTAGGAATAGATGATCCGTCAATTAGTGCTGAAGGCCATGCCATGATTAAAGGACTTTTAAAAGACTTTAAAAACAAAAATACTGATTATTTAATATCCAAAAAAATCCAAAATTTTAATAGCAGTTACTGCAACCCTGTTGAACTTGAAGAAGATTTAATGGAATGGATAAATAAAAATATATCAAATTATGACGCCTGCCTGGTTATAGCTCCTGAAGAAGATTTTATTTTATATGAAATAACCTATTTGATTGAAAAAAAAGGTGTTTGCATCATTGGTTCAAGTTCAAATGCAGTAAAGGTTTGTTCTGATAAATATGTTATGTATGAAGCACTAAAAGACCACGTGCCAATTATAAAGACTGAAAAAGTTTATTTCAATGATATAAACAAATACATAGTCTTTAATAATAAAAAAAAAGTTGTAAAACCTGCAGATGGTGTTTCATGTTCTGGAGTACAGATCATAAACAATTCAAAAGAATTAAAAAAAGCAGCTTCTATGCTTGAAAATAATCTCCCCTACTTTATAATTCAAGATTTTGTGGAAGGGACCTCAGCAAGCGTTAGTTTAATAAGCAATGGTAAAGAAGCAATTCCATTAAGCTTAAATCTACAGGATATTGAACTTACAGGGGATGGAATAAATTATAATGGAGGTAAAGTTCCTTTAAACCATGAACTTGCAGATGAAGCCAAAGAAATTGCTAAAAAAGCTGCTGAATCAATTAATGGCCTTAAAGGGTATGTTGGTGTGGACATGATTTTAGGGGATGAAGTTCATTTAGTGGAGATAAATTCCAGAATTACAACTCCTTATGTTGCTTTAAGGGATATTTTAGATTTTAACATTGGTGATGCAATTTTAGATTCTATTTATGGGATATTACCTTCAAAAATTCAATTAAATGGAGAAATATCATTTTTTAAACAAAATAATACATTAAACTTTAAAAAATTAGACATAAATCAAAAATGATAACTTCTTTAAAACTAACTAATAAAATTAAAATAAATAACGAGTGATTTTATGAAAATTGCAGGATTTGACATTGGTGGGGCAAATACAGACTTAGCTGTGGTTGAATTTAACGATCACGGTGATATAATAGATATTAAAACTGATTTTAAATATTTTCCAATGTGGCTTGAAAAAGATAAACTTGGAAATGCTCTTATAGATTTAATTGGCGATGATATAAACGATTTAGATGCAGTGGGAATTTGCATGACAGCTGAGCTTGTGGATGCATATAAAACAAAAAAAGAAGGAGTATTGGATATTTCCAGGAAATCTAATGAATCATTCAATGTTCCTGTTGGCTTTATTGGTCTTAATGGTGTTTTAAAATATAAAGATGTCATTAAAAATCCAGAGGATGTTGCTGCAGCAAACTGGATTGCAACATCCAAAATAGCATCCAAAATGGAACCTAATTCAATAATGATAGATACAGGAAGTACAACAACAGATATAATTCCAATAAAAAACGGATCAGAATGTACTAAAGGGCGATCTGACCTTGAAAGATTAAAAACCGGAGAATTAGTTTACAGTGGAACTTTAAGAACAAATGTGGCCACTATAGTCCGAAAAGTACCCCTTGGTGATGAATTTATCAGAGTGTCCTCAGAACTTTTTGCAATCACTGCAGACATACACATGGTCCTGGGAAACATAAAAAAAGAGGAATATACTTGTAGCACACCTGACGGGGCAGGAAAATCAAAAGAAGAGTGTATGCGAAGAATAGCGAGAGTTATATGTGGAGACATGGACATGTTAACTCCAGATAATATATGTGAAATTGCTGCATTTATCTACCAAAAACAGATTGAGAGAATTGCAGAAGCGCTTATAGAAGTTTCAAAAAGAGAAAAAATAGAAAAAGTTGTAACCACAGGGTTAGGTATGGATATAATTGGTGCAAAAGCTGCTGAAATGGCAGAAATCAATTTTGAAGGAATGGATAAAATTATTACAAAAGAAGAATGTGTTGTTGCACCAGCTATTGGAACTGCATTAATGATGGAACAATTTATGAGAAAGGATGAAATTTAAACTAATCAGTTTGTTTAATAAGTTAGGACTAATTCTAATTCTTTTAAGAGAAAAGTATAAAAATATATAAATCAGAATATTCAAGTTCTAATTAAATTTAAGGGAGTAAAAGTAATTTCATGAATAAAAAAGCAACAACAATGGTTATTTTGCTGTTAATTTTAGCAGCCATAGGATTATATATATTTTATAATTCTGGGGAAAAAACGACTTTAGGATACAATAGTAATGGATATATTACTAAAGAAGTATATAATCATTATGGTGCTTCAAAACAAAAAATAGCAGTTATTACTGGAATGCACCCTCGTGAAGACTTATCAAAATCAGTTGTTCCATCATCTGTAAAATATTATGCACTTACACATAATATTGAAATTGTAAATTACCAGGTATCAGTTACAAATCAGCCTGAGGTCTTTACAGCAAGTAGAAGTAATGGTGAAGGGCTTGTAGCTCAATATATAGTTCCGGATATTCAAAAATCAGA
Source organism: Methanobacterium sp. (assembly GCA_016222945.1). Taxonomy (NCBI): domain Archaea; kingdom Methanobacteriati; phylum Methanobacteriota; class Methanobacteria; order Methanobacteriales; family Methanobacteriaceae; genus Methanobacterium; species Methanobacterium sp. The sequence goes on from JACRPY010000004.1 coordinate 114,755, forward strand.
TTATAGTCTTGTTATAATCTGTCATGACCATGAAAAAGGATATGGTACTGGTTATTACATTGCAACACCAAGTATGGATTCAAAATCGGTGTCATTAGCTGGAGCAGTGCATAATCTTCTCCCAAATTTCAATTATTATCAACGGGCTACTGATGAAAAACCGAAAAGCTCATCTATTATGAATGTAGACAATCCAATAACATCTACTGGAACCCCTGTATTTGTTTACGAAATTCCAGAATGGTACGGAAGCTTTGATGCATTTTTTAAATCTAACAGTTTGATAGATGCTTCTTTTAAGGTATTATAACATTATAAAATGAAAATTTCAATAGATCTCAAATTGAGCATTAATAACACGAATAATCTTTAAACGAGTGAAAAATAATGATAAAAAGAACAATAGTCATAGCAATCATATCAGCGGTTATCATTATTATGGCCACTGCTGGATCATTGAGTTCTACTAAGTCTGTTGAACATTCAACATTAGGCTCTGATAATCGTGGAACTGTAACAAAAGATGTTTATAACCCGCAATCTGAAACTAAATTTAAAATAGCAATTATTACTGGAATGCATCCTCGAGAAAAGGTTTCGATGAACGTTACTTCAGACGCTATAAAAAATTATGCTCAATCCAACAAAGTTGAAATAGTACATTATAAAATAGCAGTAAATGCAAATCTGGATTATGTAAGGCTTGGAAGGTTGAATGGAGAGGGACTTGTTACAGATTATGTTACTCCAGATATTTCAAAATCTGGCTATGACCTTGTTATAATATGTCATGACCATAAAAAAGGTTATGGAGATGGATATTATGTTGCAACTCCTACAATGGACGCTAAATCATTAGCATTGGCTGAAAAATTCCGTGCAATTAGTCCAGAGTATAAATATTACCAGAGAGACCCTGAAAAGAAAGCTAAAAGCAAATCAATATCAAGGGTCGATGCTCCAATAGCTGCATCAGGAACTCCTTTATTTATTTATGAAATTCCGGAGTGGAGTGGGTACCAAGAAGCTTATGATATAACCTATAAATTAATAGATACAGGTTATAAGCTTGCCTAAGATTTTTAGTTATTAAAGATATAACATTCTTAATTTATTTTTAGTTTTATTAAATTTAAAACTCTTATGGATCGTTTTTGGGAAAATGGATGATTTTAATACCATACTTCTTTCATCCCAAGTAAGTATGATATTATGTTTGCTGAAAGGTGTAAAATAATACTAATTATAAATGTTAAAATTATCATATAAAATGGTAAAATTACAACAATTGAAGCGAATACTAATGCACCAATAACAAAATCAAGTTGATCTAAAAATGGCGTAGGTCTACCTCTTTCAATCTTCAACCTTCTTTTTACAAAGCTTCCACAGGCATCACCTATTAATGCACCGGCACCTAAGCAAAAACCTAATAAAATTCCTTGTAAAATATTTCCAGATATTAATCCTTGAATTAGACCAATTAATGTTCCAATTCCGGCGCCAATAATGGTACCGCGCCATGTTACTCCATCACCAAATATTCTACGTCCATCACTGAATTTTCTACTGAAATCTAATGGTTTGCCGCCGCCAAATGTCAAAGCTGCAGCGTTAGCAATGTATGCTGGTAACATAAAGTATATTACATAGGCTGACATATTCAAAACACTGATAATACTTGTATCCATAGTTAACCTCCTTAATTAAAAACAAGATAATATTCATGTTATATATCAAACTAATAAATAACTATATGGTGAGATGATGGTTATAAAGAAAACCAAAAGTTTATGCCCTGAGTGTCTTGAAGTTATAGACGCTGAGGTTTACGAAAATAAAGATAAAATAATGATAAAAAAATATTGCAAAGAGCACGGTAATTTTGATAGTACTTATTGGGGCAGTGATAAACTTTACAGAGAAGCATCTGAATCCGATTTTAAAGGAGAAGGGATAGAAAATCCTCAAACATCTTCTAAAAATGATTGCCCATTAAATTGTGGTATCTGCCCTGATCATGAGAGTCAAACCATCCTTGGACTTATTGATGTAACAAACAGATGTAATTTAAAATGCCCAATTTGTTTTGCTAATGCCGCAGCTTCTAAAAGTTTATATGAACCTACTTATGAAGAAATAAGGCAAATGCTTATAACTTTACGCTCTAATGAGCCTGTAGCCGCGCCTGCAATTCAATATGCTGGTGGAGAACCTACAGTACGTAAAGATATTGTTGATCTAATCAAATTAGCAAAGGAAGAAGGGTTTTCCCATACTCAAATAGCTACAAATGGTTTAAGACTTGCTAGAAACCCGGAACTTGCCCGTGAATTAAAAGAAGCAGGATTAAACACAATTTATCTTCAATTTGATGGAATTAATGAAGATCCATATATTAAAATAAGAGGAAAAAATCTGCTTCCAACTAAGATTAAAGCCATTGAAAATTGTAGGAAAGTAGACTTAAATATAGTTCTTGTCCCTACAGTTGTTAAAGGGATAAATGATAGCCAAGTTGGAGATATAATAAGATTTGCAGTTGATAACATTGATATAATAAGGGGAGTGAACTTCCAGCCAGTTTCATTTGCAGGAAGAACTCCTTCTGATGAAGTAGAAGGACAACGTATAACTATCCCTGATTTCCAAAAATTAGTTGAAAAACAAATGGAATCTAAGATTAAAGTGGAAGATTTTTATCCAGCATCATCTGTTTTCCCAATTTCTGAGTTTATTGAAGCCATAGAAGGCGAAAAACAAGTTACATTTACTTGTCACCCTCACTGTGGTGCAGCAACATATGTTTTTGTTGATGGTGATGAAATCATTCCAATTACACAGTTTGTTGATGTAGAAAGATTCTTTAACCTCCTTTCTAAAACTGCTGGAGATATAAAAGATGGAGGAATAACAGGGAAAGCAAAAACTGTAGCAAGAGCAACTCTTGAACTTCCAAGGACCATAGATAGGTCAAAAGCACCAGAATCTGTGGACATTAAAAATATATTAACCTCTGTCTTTAAAGAAAGGTCTTACAGCGCCCTTGGAGATTTCCACCACAGTACTTTGCTTATAGCATGTATGCACTTCATGGATCCTTGGAATTTTGACCAGGATAGAGTTAGAAGGTGTGTAATACATTATGCTACTCCAGATGGCAGGATAATACCATTCTGTTCTATGAATGCCCTCTACAGAGAAGAAATCGAGAAGAAATTTGCTGTTCCTCTTAAAAAGGAAAAAATTTCCCAAAAAAATCCAGTTCCATCTTCTAACAAAACATAATGGGTCATTAAATTGCTTATTGAAACTCCATCAAGGCTCCATTTAACTTTAATAGACCTTAATGGATCCATTGGCAGGGTAGATGGCGGAGTTGGGCTCACCATTCAAAAACCACAGTTAATTATTGAAGCTGAGTCTGAAAATGAAGGTTTTAAAATAAAATTTGAAGAATCTAATTTAAGCCAAAAATTAATGGATGATTACAAGGATAAAATTAATAATTCAGCACTTAAAATGTCTGAATTTCTAAATATTGATTCTGGATTTAGATTCAAGGTTAAAAAAACATATCCTGCCCATTCAGGACTTGGATCAGGTACTCAGCTATCTCTTGCTGTAGCAAAACTAATATTAAAACTTCATGATAAGGACATGAATGCTCCACAAATAGCTAAAATTGTGGGAAGAGGTGGAACTTCAGGTATTGGAGTTAGAGCATTTGATTATGGAGGATTCATAATAGATGGCGGCCATAATCTGTCTGAAAAACCAGATTTTTTACCTTCATCAGCTTCAAACGCATCACCTGCACCATTAATAGCAAAATACAACTTTCCTGAGGAGTGGGATATTATCATGGCGATACCTAATGTTCCTGCAGGCGCATCTGGCCAAAAGGAAATAAATATTTTTCAAGAACACTGTCCAATTCCTATAGAAGAAGTACAGAAATTATCCCATGTTTTATTAATGAAAATGATGCCTGCAGTTGTTGAAAAAGATATCCATTCATTTGGTTGGGCAGTTAATAAAATTCAAGACATTGGATTTAAAAAAATAGAATTAGACTTTCAAGATCCCATAATTAATGAAATAATTGAAAATATGAGGTCTGAAGGAGCAGCAGGAGTAGGTATGAGTTCATTTGGACCAACAGTTTATGCAATAACAGATAACAATACAAAAAACATTTCTAAAGCAGCCCAAAATACTATGAAAGACGTTGGTGGCAAAGTAATTATCACTAAAGCCCAAAATAATGGGGTTAAACTTAAATAAATTAATTTAATGATTTATATGATGGAAAAAATACAAGGAAAAGTTTGGAAATTCGGAGACAACATAGATACTGATGTCATAATTCCTGGAAGATATCTAAGAACTTTCAGTTTAGATGACCTTGCAGCACATGTAATGGAAGGAATTGACCCTAATTTTTCTAAAAATGTTAAAAAAGGAGATATAATAGTAGCTGACTGGAATTTTGGATGCGGGTCATCAAGAGAACAAGCTCCAGTAGCTTTAAAACATGCAGGAGTTTCTGCGATTGTTGCAAAATCATTTGCCAGAATATTTTACAGAAATGCAATAAATATAGGATTACCTGTTATTGTTGCAGATATAGAATCCAATAATAATGATATTTTAAATATTGACTTGGAAGAAGGCATAATTAGAAATTTAAACTCAAAAAAAACAGTTAATATTCAACCATTTAAAGAATTCATGCTTGAAATTTTAAAAGATGAAGGATTAGTAAACCATTATCTCAAATCAAAAGATAAATAACTTTTTAGCCTAAATTACGCATTTTATCAAATTAATTTTAATTTAAATAGGTTAAAAGATGAATACATAATAAACTAGAATTTATATTAATTTATTAATTATTTAGGGGAAAATAAAATGAAATGTCCACAATGTAGTTGTGAAAACTACGAAATTTTAAAATCAAAGGGTAAACATTCAAAAGAACTTCTTTTGAAATGTGAAGAATGTGGTAATATCTACAGAGAAGTTATAACCCGAGAAAAACCGATAGAAATCAGAATTGTTATAAGTGAATTTGAATCTTCTAAAAAAGATTTTATAAAGCTCTATCCCGACGAAGAACTCCAGGTTGATGATATACTGGAAATTGAAGGGAAAGAAGTGGTAATTACATCAGTTGAAACAAAAAGAGGATCAAGAATCTATAGAAGTTTAGTATCTGATATAGAGACAATATGGGCCTCCTCACTTGATATTCCGGCAAGAGTCGGGATTTCAGTGGATTTTGGGGGAAGAGTTCTCTCAAAAAAGGTTGATGTAGACAGAGACTTTGAATTTAACATTGGAGATGTAATTAAACTTGGAAATCTTCTTTTAAAAATAAATTCATTAAAAACAATTGAAAGAAAGCTTAGAAGAGGATTTGCAAGGGCATCGGTAACTAAAAGAGTTTATGGAAAACCATTAGAAAGTGGAGTAAGATATAATTATGATTTAAGCTCTAAAATAGTACAAAGCCCTGAGAAGGAAGAGTAAGATATAATTATAATTTAAGTTCTAAAATAATATAATGGAAAAAAGAAAAAAGCTTGTTCAAACACTTTCAGATTATGGTTATATAAAAACAGAGAAAGTAATGAAAGCTATGATATCAGTTCCAAGAGAAGAGTTTTTACCAGCCTCAAACAGGTCTTATGCTTATGTAGATCAGCCGTTACCAATAGGTGAAGGCCAAACAATTTCAGCACCCCATATGGTGGCAATAATTTGCGAACAGCTAAAACTTGAAGAGAAAATGGAAGTTTTAGAAATTGGAACAGGTTATGGATACAATGCAGCAGTGGTTGCAGAGATTTTAGGGCCAAATGGACATGTTTATAGCATAGAACGTATCAGTTCACTTGCAAAAACTGCAAAAGAAAATCTTGAAAGAACAGGCTATGCTGATAGAGTAACAGTAATTTTAGGAGATGGAACTAAAGGATATAAAGAAAAAGCTCCCTTTGATAGGATATATGGGACTGCAAGTGCACCATCGGTACCAGAACCATTAAAAGAGCAACTTAAAATTGGTGGAATACTCTTAATTCCTGTAGGAACACAAGCATACTTTCAAGAACTTGTTTGTATTGTTAGGGAGTCAGAGAATAGATATAAAGAGAAAAATAAGGGCAGTGTTGCATTTGTTCCAATGATTGGTAAACATGGCTGGCCAGAAAAATAGGTTTATAATTTAAATAAATCTTATTTATAAATTAATTTTAGATATAATATTTTTATATAAAACTAATTTTATGATATATAACTCATTTAATTAATTTAACATTAAAATAACATTTTAAATTAAGGATTTAGATAAAATGAAGGTTTACATAGAAACATTTGGCTGCACATTTAACCAGGGAGATTCACAGATAATGGCAGGACTATTACAAGAAAAAAATGCCCAAATAGTGGAGAAACCAGAGAATGCAGATATAATAATAGTAAACACATGCTATGTTAAACATCCCACTGAACAAAAAGTTCTAAACAGGATAAAAAAGGTTCAAGAACAGTTTCCAAACAAAAAACTTATTATTTCAGGATGCATGGTGGAGATTGATCAAGATAAGTTGGAGAAGGCTGCACCAACTGCAGGATGGATTGGACCACGTCAAATTAAATCAACTGTGGATGTTGTAGAATCATGTTTTGAAGGGGAAAGTGCAAGGATCACTGGTCATGGAAATGATATAAAAGCAGGCCTCCCAAAAACACGTTTCGATCAAATGGTACATATATCGCAAATATGTGAAGGGTGCAATGGTAGATGTACCTACTGCTGTACGAGGTTTGCACGGGGAAAATTACAAAGCTACTTTTCAAATACAATAAAAAATGAAATTGAAGAAGCAATAAATGAGGGGTGTGTTGAAATCCAACTTACAGCCCAGGATACCGCTGCTTATGGAAAAGATACAGGGGAAACATTAGCTGAATTAATAAACAAAATTACATCTATTTCAGGTGATTTCAGATTAAGAATAGGGATGATGCACCCAAAAAGCATGATTGGCCATTTAGAAGAATTAATAGATGCTTTTAAACATAAAAACGTTTATAAATTTTTACACATCCCTATTCAAAGTGGTAATGACCAGGTATTAAATGATATGAACCGTGAACACACTGTAAATGAATTCAAAGATATAATTTCTAAATTCAAAAAAGAAATTCCTGAAATTTCCATAGCCACTGATGTTATAGTGGGTTATCCTACAGAAACTGATGAATCATTTGAAGATACATTAAATCTAATAAATGATATTAAACCAAATTTTATCCATATTTCAAAATACAGGCACAGGCCAATGACAATATCATCAACACTACCTGAAATCTCTTATGATGTGATGAAAAAGCGTTCTAAAGCGTTAAATGATTTAAAATCAAAAATATTGTATGAAAATAATTTGAGTGAAATTAGCAAAATTTATGAGATATTAATTACTGGAAAAGGTAGTAAAGGCGGTTATATTGGAAGAACAAACTTTTACAAGCCAGTAATAGTTGAAAATGCTCGAATTGGTAGTTTTGTAAATGTTAAAATAGAAAAAGCCACTTCTACATACTTAAAAGGCTCTATTTTGTAATTTAATTTATAAATATTCTTAATTTACTCTTTTTTTATCAATTATCTCTTGTCTTTAAAAGAGGGGACTTAATGTCAATTAAATGATATAACTTACTACTTTTTCTTAAAGGGTTAATATAAACTTTTTGATTTTTTTCTAATAGTAAAAGTAATAATATATGTAAATACTATCAGAATTAGTGATGTTATGCCGTACATTATCTGTGAAAGTTGTGGTGGATATTATAAACTACAGGAAAACGAATCATTAGATGAATTTGAACAATGTCAATGTGGAGGATCCTTGAGCTATGCAGAATCCGCCCATGAATTGTTAAATAAGAATAAAAGCACAATTAAATGTCCAGGATGTGGTAGGGAATCTGATGAAGGAGTATTTTGCCCATATTGTGGAAATATATTGGATAAAAAAGAAAGCACAAGATACAATGAGAATTTCTTATTCCACAAAATAGAAGCTAAATCACCAAAAACACTTTTTGGAGGCAGGAAAGTAACCAGTACCGATCCAAAAGACTGGTTTATTAGGGACCGACTTAGAGTGAATACTAATGGTAATTATTTTAGGGAAGAAGTACATTCTTCATTTGATCGTCATGAAAATGGAGGTCCAGGTATAATCCATTCATGGAATCCTGTTATTTTAATTCAAGATATAGCAAGCGGCCATGAAAACAGCTTTATAAATTTATTAAAAACTAAAATTAACATCATAGCGGGATATCTATTTTATTTATTTTCAGCAGTGTCAGCATACATCCTTTTTGGAAATGATGGATTCCAATTAACAGTAGCGTCTGCGCTTATTGCAGGTATAATAACATCATTTTTTGCAAATAATAGAGAAATTTCAGATATATTCTTTGACGTGATGGTTTTAGCAGGACTTTGCATTTTAACTCCAATTATAGTAACATTCATAGCATTAAGATATTCAATAACCAATGTTCCTGGCAGTGACTTAACATCGATTAGATTAATCTTAATATTGCTATTTTACGGTGGAACAGCAATTATTGGAGGAATTATAGGGAATTTTATCAGAAAAAATGAATAAAAAACAGCTTAAATTATTTAATTAGTTATATTCTCTTTAATAAAAATCAGAAAATATTATTTACAAAAATTAGGGAGCAGTGCGTAAAATATGTCGATTATTGGATGCGATAGATGCGGCGGACACTATGAACTGGAAGAAGGGGAATCACTGGAAGATTTTGAAAGTTGTCAGTGTGGCGGAAACTTAAATTATGTAGATTTTAAAAGACAGACTTTTAAAGGGAAAAAACAAATCCAATGTCATGTATGTGGATTATCACATGAAAAGAGGGCAGTGATATGTTCTAAATGTGGCACTATCCTAAGAAGAGGATCAAATCATTATTCACGTGGAAGACATGATTATACTCATGTTTTAGAGCAAGGTGGACAAAAAGGTCTTTATGACCGAGTAGAATTTTGGGGAATTGCATCAGGCGTTATATTTTTTATAGTTACCCAAATACTGAGCAATATATTCATTTTTGGAGGACTATTAAGACTGGCAACTCAAAATTCAAATGAATCAGCCATATTTGCATTTTTTAGTGGATCTCTATTAGTATCTGTTAGTATAATGATATTATCTGGATTTATAGCTGTAACTACAATAAAAACTGATGATTACATATCTGGAGTAATAAACGGAGGCCTTGTAGGAGCTTTTATAGGGCTTTTTGCTGGAACGCTGGCTTTAGTCTTCATAACATTCTTTGCAGGAATATTAGGCTATGAAAATGCAGGAATTATAATGGGATTAATAGGATTAGTGGGAGACATAGTAATTTACGGGGCCTTAACGGCTTTTGGAGGAGTAGCTGCTACTTATGTGAGGCGACACACTTCACTAATCTAAATTTTAAAAATAGATCTATTAATGAAGTCTTATTATTGATTTTCATTAAAAATAAATCTTTTTATTTTTTTCTAATAGTAAATAACATTATTATTTTAAAAGAATATTAAATCGTGATTATATGTCTTATGTAGTATGTGAAAAATGCGGTGGTTACTACGAATTAGAGGAAGGGGAATCTCCTCATGATTTTGATCTATGTCAATGTGGTGGTAACTTAGAATATATGGATGGAATACATCAAGAAAGCGAAAAAGAAGATAAACCTAAACTCCTCTGTTCAAATTGTCTTGAAGAAAACTTTGATGGTATATATTGTTCTAAATGTGGTGGAAAATTAATTGCAGTAAAAAATGGTAAAGCAATAAGTAATATTAATTTTGATGAATCGAAAGAGTTAGAAAAATTATCTAGAAATGCTTCTAAGAAAGATAAAAAGGACGTTACTGTTTATAAAGAATCTGCTGATATATTTGAAAGGATAAACTGGTTAGGAGTTCTGGCAGGGGTTGGATTTTTCATTATTAGCGTATTTCTATCTGCGTTCATTTTAGTGTTTTCTTCTTTTAGTAGCAGTTCTTATGGATATCCTGACTATTCTGAATTTATATTTGCATTTATGGCCCTTATTCTACTGGGATTATTTTTAGCAATAATTTCTGGTGGTTTAGCAGCTTACATAAGTAAAAGTAGAGATTATGTTGATGGATTAATAAACGGATTTTTAGTAGGTCTAATTTTTTCAGTCATTTTAGGGATTTTTGGAGGAATTCTATCCATATTTGTAGGAATTGTTGTATATGGGGCATTAACGGCAGTTGGTGGAGCAATAGGGATATTTTTAAGGAATAAATTTGTTGATTAGAACTTTTCAGTTTAATTTAAAAGTGATTTTATGAGTTATATTATCTGTGATAAATGTGGAGGATATTATGAATTAAAGGAAGGGGAGTCTCCTGATGAATTTGATTCATGCCAGTGCGGCGGAAAACTAAGATATGCCAATTATTTATATGGGAAATCTTATGATTCTAACGAATCAGAAAATAAAATAAAAGAAAAGATTTCGGGTTTTTGGAATAAACAAAATAGAAATGGTAAAATTGTACTTATTCTTTTGGGATTATTTTTAGTAGTTTCATCTACATTAGGGGTTTTAGGTAAAATTTACCCAGATACGTCTACTGCACAGGGTTATTTAGATTATCATAATGAAAAAATTAGTGAATCTACAGAAATATTGAAGGATATACTTCAAAACCAAAAAGATTATGCTTCGTATCAAATTTCTGAAGATGAAGTAGTGCAGCGCCTAAATATCGATAAGCAAAAGACAGATGTTTTAGTACATGATTTAGAAACTATTAAAGTTCCTTTACAATATAAAAAGCATCGAAATCTTGTAGTTTCATCCCTAAAAGATGATTCTGCAGCCACAGCAACATTAATTGATGCAATTAAGAATCACGATCCTGTGGCTTATGATACATCAGTTTCATTAAGGAGAAGCGCTCTGGATAAGATGGAACAGGCAGTAGCTGAACTTAAAAGGATAAACAACATAAAATAGTGATAAAATGCCTTATTTAATCTGTGAAAAATGCAGTGGATGTTACGAGCTTCAAAAAGGAGAATCTCCTGATGATCATCAAAACCTATCAAAATCTTCGATTTTGATGCAGCAAAAACAAAGTTTTTGCAAGCTTCGATTTTGGGACCCCGGAAACGGAGTTTCCGAGGGTTTTGAAGTATGTCAATGCGGTGGAAAATTAAAATATTATGAAACTATGTATGATTATGTTAATTTTGATATTTATCACCGAAAAAACCCAGTATCACATAAAGAAGAATTAAATCAGGAATTAAATATGTATGGTGCATGGAAAAAAAGTGAAAGAGAATATAAGCACCAACAATATGAGATAAACAGGCATAACTTCTTTTCTGAAAATTTTGTTACTAACTCAGGTTTCATTACGCTAACGTTTGCTATAGTTCCTCTTTTTTTTGGAACATGTTATTCTAACTGGATTTTCTATTTAATTTCAGGAATTTTCTTTATTATGAGTCTAACCTACTTTTTTCTTAATAATATAGAAGATAAACTTCGAAACAGTTATTTTCAAAAAATATTTATATTTACGGGCATCATTTTTGGTTTAACTGCATTATATTTGTTAACACTCCTATTAAATAAAGAATTTATCTATGATTTATTTGAACCTGCTGTATATAATAGGGGAGGTTTTATAATGGCCTACATTTCTTCTCTTGCATTTTCGTCATATTTAAGCTATTTATTTTTCAAGAATTCTCTAATGGAGGAACGCATCGATTTACTGAATTCAGAGGACAGAGAAACCTTATACCTAGGTTATTATCCTTTGATTTTCATGTTTTTCCTTATTATGATAGTGGGAATGGGACTTACTATTTGGAGTAAATACACTCATCACATTGGCTAATTAAAATTTAAGTCAGTTATTACTGTATTTATTTGTGAAAAATGTTTGAAACGCTACAAAATCAACTTATGAATTTAAAAAAATCTTTTTAAAAAATTGTTCGTAAAGATAATCAAAACGTTGGAATTTGAAAATATTTAACTTATCTTCTCCAAGAAATCTTTTTACTCAATTTATCCATTTTTCGAGCTTCTCTAATGTTTTTTTCAATGTTACCATCTTCTAGAATTATAGAACCTTCATATCCACAGTTCTTACATTTCCATGTACCACTGCCTTCATAAATTTGTTCATATTTTATTCTATTGGATTTACATTGAGGACAGAAATTTTTTTTCGCCATGATTTTTCTCCAAAATAATATTACCATTCATGTAATAAATCTTTTTATCATAGCTTAAAAACAGTTATTTTTGGGGAAAATATAATTAATTGATTTAAAAAAGAGTTATTCTAGAAAAGTAAGTGCCGTGGGCCGGACTTGAACCAGCGACATCCAGATCTTCAGTCTGGCGTTCTCCCAACTGAACTACCACGGCAAATGGGCCGGACGAGATTCGAACTCGTGATCACCTCCGTGTCAGGGAGGTATCATACCCCTAGCTTAATTTTTTTTGAAAAATACTAAAATAACAGAAATGTTTCTGATTTTTAAGTATTGGAGTTTAATTTGTATAAATTGTGCCATGTACTTTAATTTATAAATTTTTAGCACTAAAATGTATATTAATTTAAAATTGATAATTAATAAATTTAAAATAGATATTAGGTAATTTTTGCTCATTTTAGAGATATTTGGAGTATGTTTGGCGATAATTCAACTAAAAATTGTGTCATAAATTTTATATAGTATCAAAATAACTTATTAAGTGGATAGAATGCACTTAGGAGGTTTCAATATGGATACAGAACCGATAAAAACAACAGTAAGTGAGCTTTTGAAGGTCTTAGCTACTGAAAATGTAATAGGTGAGACAATAGAAACTGAGGACAAACTTCTCATTCCTATTACAAAATTTGGAATGGCATTTGGAGCTGGAAGTGGTGAAGGCCAGGGGCCGGCAAATCAAGGCGGAGGTCAAGGAAGTGCTGCTGGAGGGGGTGCAGGTATGGAGCCAATAGCCATGGTAGCAGTATTTAAAGGAGTAAAAGGTCCAGAAGGAGTCAGAATAATGCACTTAACTCCGCCAAATCCGATTGGAAGGGCTGTAGCTGAAGTAATGCCTGCAGTAATTGATCTAATGAAAGAAGGTAAAGAAACAGTTAAAGATCTGAGGGAAGAAAAAGAGCCAGAAGAAACAAAAAAAGTAAAATAGTTAATTGATTAATTACAGGAATATTTGAAAAAATTCAGAGTGGATCTAATTGCTCATAGTGACCACCATAATTCTTATTTTTTTGTTAATTGTACTTTGTATTTTGGTGGCTCCCTTCCATATACATCTAAATCTATATAACAATGGCTTTAAGATTCATGGAACTGTAAAATTAAAATGGCTTAAACTTAAATTGATTCAAAGGAAGATACCTCCTAAAAAAAAGGGCAAAGAAAAGAGAAAATCTAAGAAGAAAACAGAAGAAAAAACTAAGTTTGATATCAAAAGTATTCCTAAACTCTTTTCACTTTTTATAGAAGCATGGCCTCATATAAAACGTGTTTTAAGTGCATTTTTAAAATCAACTTCTTTTGAAAAACTTAATTTAAATTTAATTATGGGAACAGGGGATCCTTTCCATACGGCAATAATAAGTGGTTATTTGTATGCATTCGCTCCAATGGTAAATATTATCCCAAAAGCACACTTTTTTTTAGAAACTGATTTTATAAAACCGCGATTTGATGGACATATTGAAATTGAAATAAAAATAAGACTTTTAAGAATTGTTTTTGAAGTTGTGAGGGCTTATACCAAAAAACCGGTAAGACAACTTATTAAATCTCTTAATGAGATGAGGAGTTAAATAATGGGAGAAAATGGAATTTTTCAAAAGATTGAAAGAAGCAGAGTATTAGGTAAAGCTATCAAAACTCATGACAGAATATTTTATCCTGTAATTCAAATTTCAATTGTAAAAATTAATGAAAATGATATTAAAGGGTTAGAAATAGTTCCTGTTGCTTTTGTTGTTGAAGAAGACTCAAAAAAACGTGTTATTTCTTTAACTGATGATGAAATTGATTTTGAAGATATTGCGGAATTAATAACTGAATATTGATATTTCTTTGAGTTTATTTTGAATGTACTCAATGAATTAAATTTAGTTAAATATTAATATTATTTTTAATATAATCATAATAGTAATGATTTTTAAATTGTATTAGTAGTTATGAGCTAACAAGAAGGCTAATAATGGATTTCAATATTCGATCAGAAAGAAATTTTTATGAAATCATATTAATGATATTTCTTTTAGTAATTTGTTGTTTATTAACATATTATTTTCATTTTATACTTAAAACAAGCATTATTTTTACTCATTTTTTCTATATTCCCATTATTTTAGCTACAGTCTGGTGGAAATATCGAGGTTTGATTATCCCTGCTTTTTTAGCAGTAATTCTGATTTTTAGTCATTTTATGTCAGGGGGAGGGCAAGTTTCCTTAAATGAGGATTACATCAGAGTAGTAATGTTCATGATTATAGGAACTGTAGTTGCTTATTTAAGTGAAAGAATTGCAAAAACAGAAAAAACACTTTCTGATAGTGAAGAAAAATTCCGAGGAGTATTTAATCAAGTTAATGATATTATTACATTAATTGAATTAAAGGAAGACGGTCAGGCGGGCAATTATGTAGAGGTCAATGATGTGGCTTTGAAGACTTTAGGTTACAGTCTTGATGAATTTCTTCAAATGACTCCAGCAGATATTGGTAAGAAAGGCGAATTTACTCGAGATAAAGTAAATACTCTTTTAAATGAGGGTAAGGTAACATTTGAAAGGACTTATATAACTAAAGATGGTCATGAAATTCCTGTTGAAGTAAATTCTCATATTTTCACTTTTAAAGGTAAAAAAATGGCTCTTTCTGTAGCTAGAGATATAAGTGAAAGAAAAAAAGCAGAAGAAGAATTAAAAAGCTCTAAAAAACGTTTTGAAATACTATTTGAATATGCTCCTGATGCATATTATCTCAATGATATTAAAGGCAATTTTGTTGATGGAAATAAAGCTGCAGAAAAACTTACTGGATTTTCTAAGGAAGAATTAATTGGAAAAAATTTACTCGAATTGAAATTATTAGCTGGTGAAGAATTATCCAGAGCAGCTAAAATGCTGGAAAAAAGTGTTCAAGGAATTTCTATGGGTCCTGCTGAATTTATTTTCTACAATAAGTCCGGTAAAGAGATAAATGTGGAAATTATTGTATCTCCTGTGGAAATTGAAGGGCAAAAATTATTTTTAGTTTTGGCCAGGGACATTACTGATCGTAAACATGCAGAAGAATCATTTAAAAAGATTAGCTATCAAAATAAACTTGTTTTAGACTCTGTTGGTGAGGGAATATATGGTGTTGATAAAACGGGTATTATTACATTTTTCAATTCATTTGCAGAAAAAACCACAGGATTCTCTTTGGATGAAGCTATTGGAAAAAATTCGCATGATTTAATGCATCACACAAAATCAGATGGAACTCCATTTCCTTTAGAAGAATGTACAGTACATAATTTAAGCCTTTTAAAAGGCGAGAGTAAAATGGTAACAAATGAACTGTTCTGGAGAAAAGATGGATCCAGTTTCCCTGTAGAGTATATTACCACACCAATTATTGAATCGGGAGAAATTCAAGGCGCAGTAGTGATATTCCATGATATTTCTGATAGAATAGAAATGGAAAGTGCCCTAAAAGATAGTGAGGAAAGGTTCAGGGAAGTATTTAATGAAGTAAATGATATTATTACTTTAATTGAGTTGGAGAAAGATGGTAGGGCTGGTAATTATATTGAGGTCAATGATGTGGCTTTGAAGACTTTAGGTTACAGTCTTGATGAGTTTCTTCAAATGACTCCAGCAGATATTGGTAAAAAAGGAGAAGTTACTCGAGATAAAGTAAATACTCTTTTAAATGAGGGTAAGGTAACATTTGAGAGGACTTATATAACTAAAGATGGTCATGAAGTTCCTGTTGAAATAAATTCTCATATATTCACCTTTAAAGGTAAAAAGGTGGCATTATCTGTAGCTAGAGATATAAGTGAAAGAAAAAAAGCAGAAGACCAAACAAGAATTGAGCATCAAAAGCTTTTAGATATAATTGAGTTTTTACCAGATGCTACATTTGTAATCGATAATGATAAAAAAGTAATTGCATGGAATAAAGCAATTGAAGATATGACTGGTGTTTCTAAGGATAAAATTATGGGTAAAGGTAATTATGAGTATTCATTACCTTTCTATGGTTATAGAAGACCAATTCTGATTGATCTAATTTTTTCAGATGCAACAGAAGTAGAACTCAAATATGATTACATAAAAAGAAAAGAAGATACTTTATATACTGAAATCTTTGTAAATAATCTGTTTGATGGAAAAGGTGCTTATCTATTTGGAAAAGCTTCCCCACTTTATGATGGTAAATGGAACATTATTGGTGCTATTGAAACAATTCGTGATATATCAGAGAATAAAAAAGCTGAAGATGCATTAAAAGAAAGTGAAGAGAAGTTTCGTGAGCTATTTAACAGTGCAAATGATATGATCAGCTTAAATTATATGGAAAAGGATGGTTCACCTGGTAAATTTATTGAAATAAACGATGCAGGATGCGAGAGGTTAGATTATACAAAGGATGAATTTTTAAATATGACTCCAAAGGACATAGTTGCTCCTGAAAAACTTGCAGAAATGCCCCAAAATGCTGAAAAACTTAGAAAAAAAGGATATGCAGAATATGAGATGGTTCATTTAACTAAAGATGGAAGAAAAATCCCGGTAGAAGTTAATAATCACCTTTTTAAATTTAAAGAAAAAACAGTTGCGCTTGCGATCTCCCGTGACATTACTGATAGAAAAGAAGCTGAAAAAGTAATAATTGCCAGTGAAAATAGATATAGGACTTTATTTGAAATATCTCCAGAATATATTGTTTTATTATCTGCAGAAGGTATGGTTTTAGATATAAATAATACTGTACAGGAGTTAACTGGATTTAAAAAAGATGAAATTATTGGAATGCCATTTATGGAATTGGATACAACCTATAAAGACGATGTTTCATTTTACAATCAATTAATAGTTGATTTAATGAGTGGAAAAGAAGTTGATCCATTTGAAACCAAAATGATTGATAAAGAAGGTAAAACACATATTTTAAAAGTCTATGCCAAAAAGTTCAAATTGGAAGATCATGAAGGAATTTTAACTGTGGCAGATGATATAACCACCATAAAAGAGGTGGAAAATGAACTTAAACTATCACTCAAAGAAAAAGAAATGCTTTTAAAGGAAATCCATCATCGAGTAAAAAATAATTTAATGGTTATTTCCAGTCTTTTAAACCTCCAATCTCAATATATAAAAGATAAAGAAGCTCTTGGCATTTTCAAGGAAAGCCAAAGCCGTGCAAAGTCTATGGCTCTTATTCATGAACGTTTATATCGGTCAACGGATTTAAAACGGATAGACTTTGGAGAGTATATTAGAACATTGACAACAGATCTTTTCAGGACATATGTGCCAGATGCTAGTCTTATAAAACTTATTATGGACGTTGAAAATATAATGCTAGATATAAATACGTCAGTTCCTCTTGGTTTAATAGTTAATGAGCTTGTATCAAATTCTATGAAGCATGCATTCCCGGATAAGATGAAAGGAGAGATTGAAGTTGATTTTAAACTTCAAGGAGACAATTTCATGCTTTCTGTAGCTGATAATGGAGTAGGTTTCCCTGAAAATATTGATTTTAAAAACACAGATTCATTAGGTTTACAGTTAGTAAATAGCTTAGTTAGTCAAATAGATGGTGAAATTAATCTTGATAAAGAAAATGGAAGTAAATTCACCGTGTTATTTAAAGAATATAAAAATAAATAATCATTTTGATAATTTCCTATTAAATTCAAGTGTATCAGGCCAGGTGTTAATACAATGGATTTTAACAGGAATATTTTTTATTCTGCTTTTAATCTGAGCTTTTTCCACGCAATTGTGGGGGACTATAATATGGAAATCCAAACCTGGTTTTGAAGATAAAATTTTCCATTTCTGTTCATTTCTAGAAGATAGAATATTAGCACTGTTTTCAAATTCAATAAGAACAATCTTGTTTATTTCCTTAAATGCAAATATATTTGGAGCATAACTTCTATATTTTGTAGGTATTCTGTTTGAACTTCTATTTTGATGAGGTTTAAAGTTTGTTTTTACACAATAACCTTCTTTTTGGAGTTTATTTACAATGGATGTAACTACATTTCTTGGAATAGCTTCTGTTTTATTATTGTTAATATATGCAACCATTTAACATCCCTTGCCCTTTTTATATATTTTTTACTTTGAAGAAATTTATTTTTATCACATAGTTTTATTTTATAAACATTGTATATAAATATTTAGATTTTACTGTTAATAATTTCTTTTTTTTCGATTATTATAGAACAATATATGGAAAATATTTCTTTTTGATAACATAATGATAATTTATAAAAATCTGGTATATTTTTATTAAAAAGTTATATATTATTTGATTATATTTAATATTACTGAACATTGTTCATATATATTTGGGATATTTACAATTAATCAATCATTTTTGGCAATAATATTGAAAATGTTTATATACTTGTATTGACAATTTATTATTATAATTAGATAATGCACAAAAATTATGGACATATTTTAATAAATGGGATGATATGATGGAAAAACTAAAGGATGAAATTGTAAAAATGCGATATATGATCCTTGTAAAAAAGGGTTTGATTGAAAATAAATATGAAAACCGAAGTAACATGTCAAAAATCGTTGAAGAATACGAAAATCAGTTTATTCCTGGAACTGTTCTATTAAGTGATAAAGCTGGATATAAATTAAGGATTGAATATCCTATGGAATAGAATTATTATATCAAAATAGTGTTTTTAATGACTAAGTTGAATTTATCTATCCGTTATATGATAACCAGCCTTCCAGCCCGTGTTATAGCATATTTTTCAAAAAATCGTGATTTTTCTACCAATCCCATATCCATGAGTCCTGCTAAATGTTTATATACCATTGCACGAGATATATCTGCATTTTTTCCAATTTCAGCTGCACTTAAATCTTCATAAGATAAAAATTCCAGAATTTTTTGTCTTGTATTTGATATATCTAATTTTAAAACAGGAATTCTTATGATTTTATCATTATAACAGCTGAAAATAGCATTTACACTTTCTTTATTTGCAACAAAATTAAGTAAAGAACCTAAACTCTCTCCGCCATAAGCAATAAAGATTTCGCCATGTTTTTTAGCACCCTTTATAATTTCTGATATTCTTTTACATATTTCTATCGGATCTTCTGTCTCTATTATAATTTCTCCACCCTTAATGAATTTATCTAGCTCTGTTTTTCTATGATGTTTTCCACTTAGTATAATAACACCTTCAGCTTGGGTTTCCATTGATGCATTGAACAAGCATTGGCCTTTTAGGTTGGTAATTAGGGTTCTCATTCTTTTCACCGTTAAATAATTACTAATTTCATTATTTAGATCATATTTATTATAGTCTCACTTAAGTATTGATCGTTCAACTATGAATGTTGCATAGATAAAAAAGTTTATTTAGGCAAGAAATTTATCTTAAAATAAAAATGAATAATTGGAGGACAAATTAATGGCTGATGCAGTAATATCAAATGAAGAATTGTCTACACGTCAGGTGAATACTGGAATTAAAAATGAAATAACTAACGAAAACCATCATTTAGAGATAGAAGTACCTACAAAACTGAATTCTATAGCGGTTGGACTTAAAGATGGAATAAAAATAACTTTAAAAGGAGATGTCGGTGATTTTGTAGGAGCATTAAATGATGGTGCAACAATAGAAATCGAAGGCAATGCTGGAAGATATGTGGGTAACAATATGACTGCCGGAGAAATCGTTGTTAATGGTTCAGCAGAAGATGGTGTGGGTTTTGGAATTTACGAAGGAACTGTTGTTGTTCATGGAAATGCAGGTAATGGAATAGCACAGTTAAATAAAGGAGGATTAATTGTTATTGATGGAGATATTGGGAATTTAGCGGGTCTTTACATGTTAAGCGGAGATATTATTGTTACAGGTAACACTGGTATTGATACTGGAGATTGGATGATTGGTGGTACCATTTATGTTGGAGGGGCCTATAAAATAGGAACTAACGCTGAAATTCGCGAAATGGGCGCCGAAGATAAGCAAAAACTCAAAAAAATATTTGATATGTATAAAATAGAAGCAGATATTAATGATTTTACTAAAATAGAACCTAACAAATTAAGACCATTCTACGGGTGATGAAAAATGAAACAAATTCTTTTAACAAATCCAGAAGATTGTGATGGATGTAACGAGTGTATAGATGCTTGCAGTAAAGTTAATGGCGATAGCGGATTATTTTTACATAAAATGACCAAGGGATACCAGGCAACTGTCTGTCAGCAGTGCATTAATCCATCATGTATTAAAGGATGCTTCAGAGATGCAATCTACCGTGAAAATGGTGTTGTAAAAATCAATGATGATCTATGTATAGGCTGCAGATTATGTGTCTTAATGTGCCCTATTGGAAGTATAACTTATACTGAGGACATAATGCTAAAATGTGAGCAACAATGTGCTGAATCCAATGGAGGAAAGCTTGCATGTGTTGATGTATGCGAACCTAAATGCTTAAAAGCAGTAGATGTAAAAGATATAGCTACAGGAATCCAGCAGGGATTTGAAATGAACGGATCATCAGCTGAATCATCATTAGCTCCTCGTGCGGCTTCAGACCTTGCAAATGCCACACAGGGGCTTTGTGTATTTTGTGGAACATGTGAAATTGTCTGTCCAACAGATGCAATTGAAATAGTGGATAATCATGCAGAAATAGATAAATCAAGATGTATAATGTGCGGTTCATGTTTTGCTGCATGTCCTGTGTTAATACCTAGTGGTGCAGGAAGTATCTGGGATCCAAGGACCATTGCAGATATAAGATACACATCAAAAGCCGGAAAATATGTGCTTAGAGGTTTTGGAACAGAAAGACGCCTTCCAAGTTTTGATGATATTATAATTTTACCTGCTCAAGCTTCAGTTGCTCCTGTAGATAAATATAGGGAGGCATGTAACACAGGAGTTACTCTTGGAACTCGGTATGCGAAAGAACCACTGGTTTTAGATACTCCTGTTTTAATTGCAGGAATGTCATTTGGTGCATTAAGTAAGGAATGTAAAGTAGCATTTGCTAAAGGTACATCACTTGTGGGATCAGCTGCAAACACAGGTGAAGGTGGAATGCTTCCTGAAGAGAGAGAAGAAGCAGATAAATTGGTTGTACAATATTCATCAGGTAGATTTGGAGTTTCAGCTGATTATTTAAACGCTGGAGATGCTATTGAAGTAAAAATAGGACAGGGAGCGAAACCAGGTATGGGAGGACACCTTCTTGCAGAGAAAGTCAGCCCTGAAGTAGCTCAAATAAGAGGTATACCTATTGGTACTGATGCATTAAGCCCCTGTAGATTCTTAGATGCAACCAAGGAGGGAGACTTAGCCAAGCACATTGAACTAATAAGAGAAGTAACTAACTGGCGTGTTCCAATAATAGTTAAGTTAGGGCCTGGAAGAGTTGATGAAGATGTCAAAATCGCTGCAGAAGTAGGGGCGGACATAATTTCAGTTGACGGAATGGAAGGTGGAACCGGAGCAGCTCCTGAAGTAGTTATAGAACATACAGGAGTCCCAACACTTGCTTCACTTGTTCAGGCGGTAAATGGTCTAGAAGAAATCGGAATGAAGGATAAAGTAGACCTTATAATTACTGGAGGAATAAGAAGCGGTGCAGATGTGGCTAAAGCTATGGCTATGGGTGCTGATGCGGCATACATAGGTACGGGAGCAATGATAGCAGCAGGATGTCGTGCCTGTCGTATGTGCTACACAGGTAAATGTCCAGTAGGTGTTGCTACTCAAGATCCAGTTTTAAGAGAAAGATGTAATGTAGACATAGCTGCTGAAAGGGTTGGAAATTATATCAAGTCCATGACGGAAGAAACTAAGATGCTTGCACAACTTGCTGGACACAATGATATACGTAACTTCTCGCCAGAAGATTTAAGGGCGCTTGACACTAACACCGAAGCAATAACAGGACTTAGGCTTATAGGTAAATAAAATAAATTATTTTTTATTTTTCCCTCTTTTTAAGGGATAATCTGAATCACGGATAAAAATAAAAAAAATAGTTTTAGAATAGTTTATTTACTTATTCTATTTTTTTAAACTCTGTTTTAGGTGCACCGCATATTTCACAAATTTCTGGCGCTTCTTTTGCAACTGTATTTCCACAGAAGTTGCATACATAATAAACAGATTCTACATTGTTCCCAATATTTTCTAAAGCTTCTTTATAAAGTCCTGCGTGAATTTCTTCTACTTTATTTGCAACATCAAAGCTCCATAAAGCTCCTTGTTCTTTTTCTGCTTTGGCTTGTTCTATAAATGCAGGATACATTTCTGTAAATTCTTCAACTTCTCCAGCTATTGCTTCTTTGAGATTTTCTTCTGTACTGTTTATTCCTTTAAGGAATTTAAGATGGTTATGCGCATGGACTGTTTCAGCATAAGCTGCAGCTCTAAATAGTCTTGCAATCTGTAAAAATCCTTCTTCTTCTGCTTTCTTAGCAAATGCTAAATATTTTCTATTTGCCTGTGATTCACCGGCGAAAGCTTCTTTTAAATTATCTGTTGTGCTCATTTAAATGGCCTCCATGATCAGTTAATTATCATATTTATTTAAATACAATTTTTCTATTTATTTTTTACTATTTTAAAAATATAATTTAATTCAGTTTTTATTTGATGTTTAAAAATTCAAAATATGAAATTTACAATTTAAGAAGATAAAATTCGAACAAATAAAATTAATCATTTTTAAATTAAAAACAATAAGATATCTACTTAAATGAGAAAAAAATATATACTAATTTTTATAAACAAAAAAAGGAAAAAATTAGGCTGTTTTAACAGCCATTTCGATGTCTTCAGCTTTGACAGTTTTCCTACCGGCGTGTTTTGCAAGCTCTACAGCTTTCTTTGCAATTTCATCACCTTTTTCTTCTAAGGATTTTGCTAAAGCTTCCTTTGCATCGTCACTTATTCTTTGAGCACCAGCATTTTTTATGATTCTTCCAACTGGAGCAATTGGTAATTCAGCCATAATTTCACCTCCTAATTTAGCTTTGCATCTATAATATTTAAACTTATCGATTTTCATAGTGTGTTGAGCTATGGTCAACTCCTTGCAGTTTCATTAAATGAGCATATGATTTATATGAATATTTCAAGATGACAGAACAATATTGGAATATTGTGATCACTGAACTTTGAAAATATGCTTTGACTTTTATCGGGATATAATATTGAAGACAGCTTGTAGTAGTGAAATCAGTTATGGTCAAATACCAAAACTTTTAAGGTATTGAAATTTTATATGAATTCGCATGTTTGACAAGATGAGCATCGATCCTCAAATAAGAGAAATACTCAAAAAAGCCATGGACGAAGAAATTTCCACTGAAGAAGCAGGAAAATTAATGGAAACACAGGGAAAAGACTTTCAGGCACTAATCCTAACTGCAGATTTGCTAAGAGAAAAATTGGTTGGAAATAAGATTACATACATCCCTAACTGGAACATTAATTTCACAGATATCTGTACTGGAACGTGTGGCTTTTGTGCATTTAAAAAGAACACTAATGATGAAGGTGCATATTTTTTGGATATTGATGAAATAGTAAGAAGGGCAAAAAAAGCTGCTGATGAAGGAGCAGTGGAGGTTTGTATCCAGGGAGGGCTTCATGAAGATATTGATGCTTATTTTTATAGAGACATTCTTCTAAATGTCAAAAAAGAAGTTCCAGACATTCATATTCACGCATTTTCTCCAATGGAAATATTTTATGGAGCTTCAAAGGCAGATCTGGAAATAGAAGAGACGCTTAAAATGTTAAAAGATGCAGGGTTAGGATCCATGCCAGGAACTGCTGCTGAAATTTTAAATGATGATATAAGAAAAATTATATGTCCTGGGAAGCTTTCCACCTCTCAATGGATTGATGTTATTGAAACAGCACATAAAACAGGAGTTCCAACAACATGCACTATGATGTATGGGCATGTGGAAAATATAAGTCATAGGGTGGAACATCTGGAGATTTTAAGGAATATACAGAAAAAAACAGGAGGATTTACAGAATTTGTGCCATTGTCATTCATGCATAAAAATGCTCCAATTTTTAAAGAAGGTATTTCAAATCCCGGAACAACAGGAACAGAAGATTTGAAACTTTACGCAGTTTCAAGATTAATGTTTAGGGATTTAATAAAAAATATACAGGTTTCGTGGGTTAAATTAGGATTTAAATTTGCCCAAATATGTCTTATGGCAGGTACCAATGATTTAGGTGGTACTTTGGGAGAAGAGAATATATCTCGATCTGCTGGAGCATCATACGGTGTTTATACACCTCCTAGTGAGTTAGAAAGAGTGATAAAGGATATTGGAAGAGTACCTGCCTGTAGAAATACTTTGTATACTGAAATTAATTCATTATGATCATTTAAATTATATTCGGGGGAATTATATTAATGGTAGAAGTAAAAGGAAAAAATAAGAAATCAGTTGGAATTTTAACCTTTGATGGTAATGTACTTGAAATTTTTGGTTTTGCACATAAACATGCATCACGTAGAATTCATGTAGATCAAATTGTGGGTTTAATAAAAGAAAATAATGGCTTGACAATTGGATTTGGAGAGGGAATCATATCAATTTTTTATACTGAAGGCTGTGAAAATATAGATGAATTGATTAACGCTATTATATCTGCTTCCAATAATCATGATTTAATTGTTAAATAAGTATATATAATATTTATAATTTTTTTATTATTATTTTATCTCCATCTCGAGCTGCTTTAATAACTTCTAAATTGTCTTTAATCTCGCCAATATGGTTTACATCTGATGCAGGCTGTGAATCACCATAAAAAACACAGAAAGCATTTCCTGGTGGCCAGTAAGAGATATCACCACATTTAGATTCTCCTGATGGATTTTCATAATCTAAATCTATTGGAATGTTAAAATAAATTTCTTCTAAGTAAATATTTACATTTCCTTCAAGGGGTAACTGTTCATAAATTTTTGCAGATGTTTCTGGATTTCTGTTATCTAATTCTCCAGTTGCTTTTCCTTTACCTACTACTTCTATTTCAATTTTCAT
Organism: Methanobacterium sp.; assembly: GCA_016222945.1. NCBI lineage: Archaea > Methanobacteriati > Methanobacteriota > Methanobacteria > Methanobacteriales > Methanobacteriaceae > Methanobacterium > Methanobacterium sp. The sequence goes on from JACRPY010000004.1 coordinate 140,220, forward strand.
TTAGTTCACCTCAAAAATATAATTAAATATATTTATACATTGAAAAATAATTATTTCTGTTTATAAATCTGAATAAAAAATATAGAAAGTGTAAATACTCTTTTTTACAAATAAACAGATAATCAATGAATTGAATATTATTGGTAATTAAAAGTATTTTTCATATTATAAATGTTAAGAGGCGATTTAATGACCAACAAAGAAACTGAAATGTTCCATAAACAAGGTATGGTATTTTTAGGGCAAGGTGAAGTCCAAAAATCCGTGGAATTTTTTGATAAGGCATTGAAATTTGACGATGAATATTTTCCAGCGTGGAATAATAAAGGAATAGCATATTTAGAACTTAAAGAGTACCGTAAAGCTTTAGAGTGTTTTGAACAAGTAGCACGCTTAAACCCTGCTGATAAAATGGCATTGTATAATAGAGGGTATGTTTTTTTAATGTTAGAAGAATATGGTGAATCTGTAAAAATATTTGATTATTTCCTTTCTACATGTTCTAGAAAGAATGATTTTTTTAAATTTGGATTATATCTACAAGCTAAGGGATTTTACGGCCTAAAAGAATATGATAAAACTATTTCATTATTAAATGATGCTATTAAAATGGATAAAAAGTTTAAAGAAGCTCAAGAGCTCCGTTCTTTAGTTTTAAAAGAGATATAAAACAAGAAATAAAAAAATAGGACTGATAATGATTATTTTTATTTTTTATATACTTTCACAATCTTTGATTGTGATGCCCTAAATAGTCATATTTGAGGGTTTCTTCCATAATTTTAACACCTGAAGAAGTTCCAATTCTTGTTGCACCAGCATCTATCAGATTTAAAGCAGTTTTTAAATCTTTAATGCCGCCGGAAGCTTTAATTCCCATATCTTGACCTACAGTTTCTTTTATAAGCATAATATCTTCTACTGTAGCGCCAGGAACACTAAAACCCGTCGATGTTTTAATAAAATCTGCTCCTGATTCTTTAGCTACATTACATGCATTTATTTTTTCATCATCATCAAGCAAAGCTGTTTCTATGATTACTTTTACAGTTTTACCTCTTGAAGCAGCAACAACTCCAGATATATCATTTTTTACTTCATCATACAAACCAGATTTAAGAGTGCCAATGTTTATGACCATGTCAATTTCATCTGCACCATTTTCAACAGCATCTTTAGCTTCAAAAAATTTTATTTTAGACGTATTTGCACCAAAAGGGAATCCTATGACTGTACAGACATTCACATTAGTTTCTTTCAATAAATTTTTAGAAAGCAGAACATAAGATGGATTAACACAGACACAACCAAAGCTGTATTTTATTGCTCCATCACAAAGCCTTTTAATGTCTGTTTTTGTTGCATCTGGCTTTAAATTAGTGTGATCTATCATTTCTGCAATTTTTTTAGGGTATTTGATTAAATCCATAAATAAATACTTCCTTTAATTTCATAAATAATTTATATTGATTTGGCCATGTAAGGACCTAATTTTTCATATCCGAATTTTCTGTAGTAATTTTTGGCCCCTATTCCACTTGTAACAACTATTTTTTCCATATCGTAGTCTTCTGAAGCAATTCTTTGAGCTTCACTAATTAATTTTTCTCCATAACCCATATGCTGCCATGAATTTTCATCTTTTTCGCCCAATGGAGTCATTGAACCATAAACATGCAATTCACGAATAAGAGCTGTTTTACTATCTACTTCAGCCCTATGTGCTTTTTTAGATGGTATTCTAAGCCTTAAAAATCCAATTAAAATATCTTTATTAATATCTTCAAAGGATAAAAATAGTTCTTCTCCTTCTCCTGCATTGTATTTCTCTTTTAAAAATTCCACATTATCAATATCTGGTTCAATACCATAAGATGCTTTATGTCCCACTTCTCTGCAGCGGATACACTTGCAGTTAATCTTTTGCGCATGGAGTTTATTGTATACAAGCTCTCCCAGATTTGATTTTTTAACTCCGGCTTCAATTAAAGGAGAAGGAATGTCTCTTTGAATTCTCATAGTCCTAACCCATTTTGGAAGCATTTTTTTAATTTCAACAATTAAATCAACAGCTTCTTTGCTGGTATAAGGTTTATAATCTCCTTTTTCCCACATTTCATGAAGTTTTGAACCTTTGGTAACTAAACAAGGATATATTTTAAGCATATCTGGTTTAAACCTTTCATCACTAAACAATCGTTTAAATATCCGTAAATCTCTTTTTGAATCTGCAAAAAGACCAGGCATCATGTGCATAGCTACTTTAATCCCAGAATCCCTAAGTATCCGCGATGACTCAACAGTGTCTTCTACAGTGTGCCCCCGTTCAATCCTCTTGTAAATATAATTATATATAGTTTGAACCCCTAATTCAACCCTTGTAACACCCATATTCAGCATACGATCCACATCATCAATTTTACAGTAGTCTGGACGGGTTTCAAAGGTCATACCTACACAACGAACATTTGAATTTTCATTAGTATTTTGAACATCTTTTAGGTAAGCAAAACCATTAGGAGATGTTATATCATCTACTGAAATAGATTTTCTGAAATTTTCAGCTGAATTACTCTGATTTAATACTTCTTTTACTCCAAAATCATTCATAGCCTGCAAGCATTTGCTTATAAACCATTCCTGGTAACATAAGAAGTAGGAAGGGAATGTTCCACCCATTATAATTAATTCAACCTTATCTAAATTATGGCCAATACTTTCCAGTTGAAGAAGACGATTGTAAACCTGTAAATAGGGGTCAAATTTAAACATTCTTGCCCGTAATGCTGCTGGTTCTTCTCCAGTATAACTGGGAGGGGCGATTTCACTTTCTGGGCAGTAAAGACATCTTCCATGAGGGCATTTATGTGGTTTGCACATTACAGCAACTATGGCCACACCAGATATTGTTCGGGTAGGCTTCTTTTTAAGTATACTGGCTACTTTTTTCTTCTCTTCAGGAGTTGCATATTTCAGTATTAGGGAGTTACTCATAAATTTTTCAAGTTTGTAATCTCTACAAGCTTTTAATTTTGCATTCTCCAGATCTTTTTTTGTTTTAATGTTTCCATTTATTATTTCATTAATTATGAGTTTACATGCATTTTTCATGCCTATTTTCTCCAAAAATCAATATTTAATTAGTTATAACTTAATTTAAGATTATTTTAATTATCATTATCAAATAAAACTCTTTAGTCTTTATAAAATTATTGATAGTTGGTACAATTAATAGTTTTTGTATAAAAATATTTAAAAAAGAAATATAAAAATAGAGTTTAATTATTTTATTACACTGACTTAGAGTCTAAAACCCTTATTATGTCTGTTTTTGACACAATTCCAATTAATTTCCCATTTCGAGTTACTGGAAGTCTTCCAATATTATTTTTCTGGATTTTTTCTAATGCACTAAGTGCAGGTTCGTCTGGACTAGCTAAAATAAGATTTTTTGTCATTATATTTTTAATAGGAACAGTATGACGTTCTTCAGGAAGTTTAGAGATATCTTCGAATGTTACAATTCCAATAAGGTTTTCATTATCCATTACAGGATATCCCATATGTCTTTGTTTAAACATGGTGCTTAAAGCCTCAAAAACAGGGGTTTCTGGGCTTAAAGTGTCCACATTTTTGGCCATAATGTCTTTAACATAAATTCCTTCAAGCATTGATGAAATCAAAGTGGCTTTGTACTCTTGATCTGCCCCTATGTAAATGAAGATGGCTATTAATATCAAAAAAATGTTGAAGAATATACCTAAAATAGCTATTAATACTGCAAACTGAATTCCCACAGATGCAGCTATTTTGGTGGCCTTAACATAGTCCATTTTTCTTGCAAGGAATGCCCTTAAAACTCGTCCACCATCCATTGGAAAGGCTGGAAGAAGGTTAAAAATTCCTAAAAGCAAATTCACTCCTAAAAAATTAGAAAGAAACAATGTTAAATCTGCTGAAGGAGTATTGGTTATAAATAAAGATGAAAAACTTAGAGAACCTAAACCTCCTATAATCCCAAGGCAAATAAAACAGAATAATGCAATGATTATATTTGCAGATGGTCCTGCAATTGCTATTTTTAATTCTTGATTTGGATCTTTAGGTATTTTTCCCATTGAAGCTATTCCGCCAATAGGTAGAAGTATAATTCTATCAACAGGGATTCCATACCTTTTCGCCATATATGAATGGCTTAATTCATGTATAATAACTGTTGAAAAGAGCAATATGATTAGAAACGCTATATAAAAAGAGATAAACCCGAAAAAAGCCATGCTAAATATTAAAATTATCAATAAAAGAAAGGATATATGTAATTCTACAGGAATTCCAAATATGCTGAATATTTTGATTGAAGATTTCATGAACGTACCAAACTTAATTTTCTGCTTATCTATTCAGTAATTTATTATTTAGTTATTATTATAATATTCTTTTTAAGTTTAAAACTAATTTATGGGTCTCCTATTAACTCAATGGAGAATTAAATGTTTTAAAAAAAATTATTTTTTTATAGAATGAAATAAATGAAAAAACATATATTTTAAGTTATTAGCTTACTAATATTATTTTAGTTTTAAAGAGGGGATAACTTTATGAGAAATATAACTATATCGGGCTTAATTGTTATGTTAATTTTGTCAGTTTTAACCATTTCGGGGTGTAGTTCTTCAGATGATAAATTTTCGAAAGATAGATCATCACCAGATTTTATTGATCAATTAGTACCAATAGCCTTAGAATATAATAAATCGAAAGGTCCAGATAATAGTAATATTCCAATTAAAGGAAAGCTTTACTTTTGGGATATGACTAATAATGGTCCATTTACTCCTAATAACTTTGATAAAATAGAAAATACAGTTACGTATAACATAAACGAAAGCGATCAGATAACTGTTTTTATGATAGTAAATGTCAAGAAAAAGTCTTTAGGGAATTACCAAAGTTATATTAAAGGTGTTCCGGAAACTTCCAAAACAGTTACGGGATATAGATATTACACAGATATAATCGTGATGTATTGGCCTGAAAAAACCGTAGTTGGTTGGCATAGAGTTACTGGGGCAGATCCAACTGGAGAAAACTATATTCAAGGTGATGCAGGGATTGTATATGGATATGATTTAATATATGAATGGATATCTAGTTTGCCAAGAACTTGATTTGATATTATGAAATTCTAATGAACATCTCTTTTTTTTATGGGCTGAAAATATGCCATAATATATTACAAGTGTTTCTTTTTCATAGACTGAAAAAAAGGAAATTTGAGGATATTTTAATTAGAATAAAAGACAAAATTATTTTAGACAAAGACATGAAATGGAGGGAAAAAGGTAATGCAAGTCAGCGAATTTTTAGGTAAAAAAGTTCTTGATAAAAATGCTGTAGAAATAGGTAAAGTATCAGATGTTGATTTAATGCCCAAAGAAGGGGTGATAAACAGTATAATGATATCTACTGGAGAATTACTGAGAAATAAAACATTTGAAATTAAATCTGACGATATAGCTCAAATAGGAGATTATTTGCTTTTAAAACTTGAAGAAGAAGAAATAGAAGAACTGATCCAAGAAGAAAAGGAAGAAAACAATAAAAAAACAAGATTAACACTAACTAAATAATAATTTAAAAATGTTAGTGGAGGCAAATAAATGGAAGCTGTAGATTCAAATGGAAAATCTATAGGTAAAGATTCATATGTAATATATAACGGAACCGGAACTATTGGTAAGATTTTAGAGCTTAAAACTCAAGATAAAAGTGTTTGGGTTAAAACTGATGCCAACGATTTGTGGTATAACTCCATTTACCTTCAGGCAATCGACAAAATTGAAGAAAAAAAGCTAAAGCGTAAATCTGAAGATATAGATGGAAAAATAAAAAAGAGCCATAAAATTGTGGGCGACGATATTGACATGAGTTCAGAGCTTTGTGATGGCGGCGGATAATTCTTTTTAGAATTATATATTATAAAATGCCATTACAGGGCATATTTGTCCTTTTTTGAGCCCTAAAAATATCAATAATATTTTTAAAATTAAACTAACCTTAATTTGTAATTTTTATATACTAATGACTTTAAATACACCATTTTTCTTTCAATATTATGTCTTTCTTCCCTTGCTTTGGTGTATAAATCCACATATTTATCGTGATCTTCATTTACTTTCTTATGATTATTTTTCATTTCAGAATGCAGTTTCATAAGACATTTCTTGATTATTTCATCTTTCTCTTCATTTAACTCATTGATATCATCATTTTTTTGTGATATCTGATTTTCAAGATCATCTAACATGTTTTCAGTATCAGCGATGTTCTTTTTAATAGAAGAATCTTTACCATTGTTAGAATCTTCTTCAAGGTTGATAAGTTCCTTTTCGGCAGCTAAAATATTATTATTGAATATTATTTTTTCTTTCTCTAAATCCATTAATTTATTTTTATTAAATTCTATTTTTTGGTCTATTTTATTAATTTCGTCAGTTTTACCTGCAGACTCTAAAAATTCATTTAAATAATCATTCATAGCGCTTATGCTAACATCTCCATTTCACAATTAAAAATTAAAAATAAAATAAGTCTAAAGTCAACATATAAACTTAATTTATAATAATTATCTACAATGTTATATTGTACTTGATAGATATTATACTTACCTATAGATATTCTAAATTAGAATAAAATCCTATTTTTTATCAGTTAATGCTTTAAAACTGCGTATAAATAAGAATTCCAAATAATTAACTAATATTTTCTAAAAATAAATGAAATTCTATTTATTTAAATATTGGTTTCATACTAAATACAATTTTTTAATTTTGAGGGTAATCTTTAAAAGTATATCCAGATATAACTTAAGCCTGTGAAACTTAGTATAATAATTCCAACATATAATGAGGAAAGTTACCTTCCTGAATTACTTCAAAGCATAAAAGATCAAAAATATTCTGATTATGAGATAATTGTAGCTGACGCAGGATCAACAGATAAAACAAGAGAAATCGCAGAATCATTTGGGTCGATGGTTTTAGATGGCGGACATCCTGCTGTTGGAAGGAACAGCGGAGCTAAAATGGCAAAAGGGGAATATTTACTATTTCTCGATGCTGATGTCATATTAACTGAAGATTATCTTGAAACAGCATTAAATGAATTCGCTGAAAACGATCTGGGTATTGGTATAACTCAACTTATCCCCATAAGTGATAGTAAAAAAGATAAATTACTGCATGATTTTGCAAACCTATTTATGAGGAGTGTTGAATCCATAAAACCTCATGGCGCAGGGTGCTATGGAATATTAACCACTAAAAAACTTCATGAAAAAGTTAATGGATTTGATGAATCATTTGATTTTGGTGAAGACAGTGATTACATCGAAAGAATGGGAAAAATAAGCTCTTTTAAAGTTTTAAGAGAACCAAGACTTCTTATATCCACAAGAAGGCTTGAAAAAGAAGGAATTAAAAGCCTGGCACTTATATATGCAAAAAGTACGTTATATGACTTTTTAGGTAAGAAAATAACTGCTGGAGAACTAAATTATACTTTCGGCCACGATGACGATAAAAAAAATAGAATAATATATTCTGTCTGTGGAGAAGGAATGGGCCACGCAATAAGAAGCGCTGTAATGATTGAACACCTTCTAACGGAAAATGAAGTTATAATTTTTGCAAGCGACAGAGCTTACAGTTACCTATCCCAAAAATTTGACAACGTGTATTATATAGATGGATTTAACACAGTATATGATGAAAACACGGCAAAATACACTCATACGTTCATAAAAGGAATGAAAAATCTTCCAAAAGATTTTAGAAAGAATATTAAGTTAATGTATGCACTTTCTAAGGAATTCCGGCCTAATATAATAATATCTGATTTTGAAATTTATGCCAATATTTTAAGTAAATTAACAAGAACACCTCTTTTAAGCGTAGATAACATACATATCATTACTCAATGTAAAATAGACGTTCCTGACAAGTATTTAAGTGAAAGAATAGCTGCTGAGGGAGTAATCCGTTCATTTATTGTGAGACCTAAAGAATATTTAATAACCACATTTTTCTATCCTGAAATTAAAAATGAAAAAAAAGTGTCATTATACCCTCCAGTGCTCAGGGAAGAAATTTTTAATCTTAAACCTGTAAATAGGGAGCATATACTTGTTTATCAGACAAGTGATTCTAATTTAGAGCTTATTCCCATACTAAAAGAGATTGATGAAAAATTTGTTATTTATGGTTTTAATATGGATAAAGAAGAAGGAAATCTTCTTTTTAGAAAATTCAATGAAAATCAATTCTTTAAAGACTTTGAATCATGTAAAGCAGTGGTATCTAACGGGGGCTTCACATTAATAGGGGAAGCAATTTATTTAAAAAAGCCAGTATTTTGTATTCCTGTTAAAAAGCAATTTGAACAGACCATAAATGCAATATACATTGAAAAATTATTTTATGGTGAATTCCATGAATCACTAACCAGAGAAAACCTTGAAAAATTCTTGTCAAAGTTAGATACATACCGAAACTCATTAAACAAGTTTGAACATAACGGTAATCATGAAATAATTGAATCATTAGATAAAGCAATAGAAAAACATGCTAAAAGTAGTAAAAACACTTCAGATTACAGTGTTACCAACTCTGTGGAATCTAATAGGACTCAATAGTTTATTTATAAATATTTTCAAGACAATGGGCTAATGAATCTTTAACTGCATTTTTATCAACTTTAATCTCATTTAAAAGATTCAAGTTATAACTTTCTGTAGTGTTAGGTCTATGGACTGGATCGCATATAACTGGTTCGCTTAAAAGTCTAAACATTAAATAAATAGAAATAATAGACATAAACCCTAAAACAATTGTAATCAATGTCTTGAGATTTTTATCATCTATGTAATGATCCATAAATGCCCCAATAAAATAGCTTATAACTAAAATAATTATTAATAACCACCATATGTTGTTTAAAACCAAAATAAGGTTATTTAATATGCCTGGTTTGTAATAGAAAAGGTAATCTGGACTTGAAATTGCTACAGCCCAAACAGAAAATAGAATGAATAATAATATAGTTAAAATAATTTTAAATCCATTAGGTTCTAGTAATTCCTTAACATTCACCATACACAATAATTTTTGTTCTTTTTATTATTTAAATAGGCATGATTTTAAGGGGATAAAGACTGGCTAAAAAAATCTTTTAACCATTTTGGGACTGATTCCAATATCTTTAAACTTTCTTTGAAGCATTTGAAACTTACCCATTTTTCGAGATAAATCATTGATCTCTCCTGTAAAATGTGCACATATCTCTTCTATGTTCATATAAAGATTATTTAGCTCCTGATCAGATTCCATTTCTCCTGTTAACCTGTATGTTTCAAGTAAATTCTCCAAAACAAATTCATTGAACTTAATTACAAGTTTATTTACATTTCCTGAAAGTTCTTGAGACTTTTTGCCAGGATAAAATCTTTTTATCATTTCTGCCCTGTAGTAAAGCGCTATCATCTCTTGAGATATATTAGGGTATGGTGAGTTTTTTTTGTAAAAAGTAAGGGCATTTATACGAAACATTTTCTCCACAGAGCTATCTTCAATTTTATAATCATAAGAAGGCCATTCACCTCTTAAAAGCCCTTTTTTTCTAACTAATCTATCAAGGGGAGATCCAGCCACAATTTCGGCCCTTCCAAAACCAAAAGCGTGGTCTGCATGTTCTTTCATAAAATAAATATTTTCATTAATTTCACAGAGACTGGCTTTGGGATGGAAAAACAATAAATTGAATGTTACAGCAATTTCGTGCTTTTTAAGTATTTCCATTGAATTTGTAATATCTTCAATAGTTGAACCTCGAGCTAAAGATTTAAGACCACTTTCACTGGCATTTTCAACACCCATAAAAGCTCCAACAGTTCCTATATCTTTTAAAACAAATGCAACTTCTTCATCTATTGATTCTGGCCGGGTTTTTATTAAAAGAGCTATTTCATCTATATTGATATTTTTATCTAAAGCAGATTTCAATGATTCAATCCGCTCTAGAGAAAGTTTTTTTGAAGGTAAAAGAAAATTATCGTCATGGAACTGAAATAAACGTACTTTATTAGTGTTATGAAGCTCTGCTATCTCCTGTGCAACATTTTCTGGAGATCTCATGGCGTGTTTATTTTCTTTTTTGAGATGGAAGGCACCAATACAACAATAAATGCATTTAGAATGAAAACAGCCTCTGCTTGTAACAAGAGTTGCGAAATTTTCTCCAAGCCTCATCTGTGGAGTTTTGTCTCTTAAAGGGAATGAAAGTGTATCAAGATCAGGAAATTCATGAATACATTGATTTTCTATCAGTTCTCCTGTTGAATTTACTTTATAAACTAAATTAGGGACATCTGAAAGTTTATCACCATTCATCAAGGCATCTACTAACATTGAAATTGGTTTTTCACCTTCAAATCGAATAACAGAATTAATATGCTCATAGACCAATATTTTTTCATATTGAAAGGTTGGAAAATGACCGCCCACAGTGACATGGACTTCAGGCTTAATATCTTTTATTTTACGGATAATTTCAAAGAACATTAATGCAAGGGACTGGAATGCAATAGAAACTCCTAAAATATGTGGATTAAAATCTTTAAATTCTTTTAATACTCTTGGAAAATCTTCATTTCTGGAGCAAGGAATAATTTTAACGTCATGGTTGTTTTCTTTTAATGCTGCGGCAAGATATCTGATTGAAAGATTTTCTTCATCTTCAGCACCAATTAAAATGACTCTTCCTTTTTTATTCATTGAATTCGCCTTTCAATTTATATTGATGAAACGTCTAAATGATTTTTTTTATTATATAGGATATTTATCAAAGAAAATCGTGATTGGAGGGTTCTTCACTTTTTTGATAAAATATTTATATAAAGTTATACCATGTTTATATATATATTAATCTTAATTTAACTAATTGAAGTGATTTTACTTGCCAGAATATGATATTAGTATTTTAAAGTCTCCAGATATATGGAAATATGTTTTTGACGCTTTACCAGATCTTATTGCTATTCTTGACCGTGATCATATGGTTATAAAGATTAATAAAGCTATGGCTGACCGCTTGGGGGTTTCTCCTGATCAAGGAGTAGGATTACATTGTTTTGAGGTCGTTCATCATACAGATGCTCCAATAATCGGGTGTCCTCACCATGAATTGTTGCAAGACGGACTTGAACATACTTCTGAAGTCCATGAGGAGAATATTGGCGGTTATTTCATAGTAACAGCTTCTCCCATAAGGAATTCTAAAGGGGAAGTTTTAGGAAGTGTGCATATTGCGAGGGATATAACTGAACGCAAACTAATGGAAGAAAAACTCAAAAAAACATTGAATGAAAAAGAAATGTTGATAAAAGAAGTTCATCACAGGGTTAAAAACAATCTAATGATGATTTCAAGTCTCTTGAACATCCAATCAAGTTATATTAAAGATAAAGATGTTAAGGAGCTTTTCAAGGAAAGTCAGAATCGAGCTAAATCCATGGCTCTTATTCACCAGAAATTATATCAGACTGGAAATGTTAAAGAGATTGAATTTTCTGAGTTTTTACGGTCTTTATCCACTGAAATTTTGCACAGTTTCAATACAAAAAAACAAATTAATTTAATACTTGATCTTCATGAAGCTACTATTGATGTTGATAGAGCTATTCCTTTGGGCTTGATTGCCACAGAAATTATTATAAATAGTTTTAAGCATGCTTTTCCTGATGGAACTGGCGAAATAAAGGTTGAATTTTCAAAAAATGGAGATTTGTTTCAACTAACAATTTCTGATAATGGTATTGGTTTTCCTGAGGATTTTGATTTTAGAACTCAAGGAGATATGGGTATGACTTTAATTAATGGATTAACCAGCCAAATTGATGGTTCTATTGATATGAAAAGAGAAAATGGGACTAAATTCATTATTAAATTTACTGATGAGAAACCAGATTATTAGATGATTCATTTTAAATTTAGTTTTTTCTTATTTTTCATAAAAAATAGCTGCTTTATCTTTTTTCATTACAAAAAAATTTATATACCAAAAAAGAACACTAATTATAAATACCGACGGTCGGTATTTTGGGGGAGTGTAATGGCTGAGAGAAAATCCAAAGAAGAACGTATTAATGACATAACCAATGCTGCAATGGATGTTTTTTTGGAAAAAGGATATGAGAATACTACAATGGAAGCTATTGCCCAAAAAGCAGGAGTTAGCAAAGGCGGACTTTACCATCATTTCCAAAGTAAAGACATGATTTTACTGGTTGTAAATCAAAAAATCAGCGAAAAAGTGGGAGGATTATTATCTAAAGCAAGTGAATGCTCTTCTATAAAGGAAGGCATACTATTTTACATTGAAAATTATTTAAAATACTGGCTGGATCATCCTAAGGATACTAGCTTCCTTTTCTTGTCTATAGCTAAAATTTTAGATAATCAGGAGCTTTTAAAATATTATCAGCAATTTACTGTTGATTATATGAAATATTTTGAAGAAGCATTTGCTATGGGGGTTGAATTAGGTGAATTTATCCCCCATAATGTTAAAGCAAGTGCAATAACATTAGTGGCGGCCATGGACGGAATTTTAAGTTATATGCTTCTGGATGAGCAGTTAAATCTTGAAGAAGTAGTAAAACATTTTGAAGAAAAATTCATTAAACCTATTGAAAGGAAAAAGTAGATTAATTGAGATTAAAGAGGGTAGGGATGTTATAAATATGGAAATAAAAACAATAGATTTCTATTATTTTTCAGGAACTGGAAATACTCTGTTAGTAGTAAACAAAATGGTGGAAACATTTGAAAAAAGAGGCATTAGTGTTGATCTATGTAAACTTGAAGAATCTAATCCAGAAGATATTAATTTAAATAAAACTATAGGATTAGCTTTCCCTGTGGCGGGACTTTCTACATATCCTTTTGTATGGCAGTTTTTAGACTCTCTTCCTCCTGCAAATGGCACGTCAGTTTTTATGGTTGATACTCTTGGAGAGTATTCTGGAGGTATTGTAGGTCCATTACATAATAAACTGAAAAAGAAGGGTTATAATCCAATTGGTGCTTGTGAAATCATAATGCCTTGGAATATATTTTACATCCAAAATAAAAAAGCTAAAAGAAAAAGGATAGATAAGGGACTTAAAAAAGCCGAAAAATTTGCTTTTGGATTAACTGAAGGAAAATCAAATTGGGGAAATTTCCCTATACTTCCTTTTATCATTTATAAAATTGGTCTTTTTATTATGGGTTTGTGGGAATTAAAATCACAGCAAAAATGGTTTGGATTTAAAGCTAAAAAATCCAAATGCAACCAATGCGGAATATGTGCTGAAATATGTCCCATAAACAACATTGAAATAGATGAATATCCTGTTTATAAATGTAAATGTCAATTTTGCATGCGTTGTGTGTCATTCTGCCCCCAAAAGGCAATTCCATGCAAAATAAATTATAAAGGAAAAACACATCGTGCAGTTAAAGTAAAAGAATTCATTAAATAAAACACAAAAAGGAGAAAATAGGATGGTAAATGATGCAATAGATTTCTATTACTTCTCAGGAACCGGAAATACACTTTTAGTTGTAAAGAAAATGATAGATACCTTTAAAGAGAAGGGAATTGAGGTAAATCTACATAAAATTGAAGAATCAAATCCAGAAGATGTAAATTTAGGGCATACAATTGGAATTGCCTTTCCAGTAGCTGTTCTTTCAACATACCCTTTTGTTTGGGAATTTATACGCTCTTTGCCACATGCGGATGGCACAGAAATCTTTATGGTTGATACATTAGGTGGTTTTTCTGGAGGAATAGTTGGCCCGCTTCGAGAAATAGTTAAAAAGAAAGGATACACTCCTATTGGGGCCAAAGAGATCCAAATGCCTCTAAACATCTTTTATATACAAGATAAAGAAACTAACGAAACTAAAGTTGAAAAAGGAATGGAATCAGCAGAAAAATATGCAACAGATATCATAAATGGAAAAACTGAATGGGGTAGAGTCCCAATTTTATCAGATGCCATGCATTTACTTTCTATAGGATCTTTAAAGCTTACTGGAGTTGATTTACACCAGAAACTATTCCTTTTCGATGCTAAAGAAGAGGAATGCAGAAGATGTGGAATATGCGTTAAACTATGTCCTATTGGAAATATAACAATGGAAGAAGGCGAATACCCAAAACATGGCTTAAACTGTGAATACTGTTTAAGATGTGTTTCTTTCTGCCCACGACAAGCCATGCCTGCTAAATTTAATTATAAAGGAAAGACATACAGGGCAGTTAAGGCTAAAGAATTTTTAAAATAGATAAAAATCAAAGAATGTTTAAATATTTATTAATAAGTCGAATATTTACAAAAAATAAATAAAGAAGAGTAATTTAAAGTTAAAAAACTATAAAAACTCTTCTTTAAATTTCCAGAAGCTAATTTTAGTTTAGTACAGTTATCCCTGGTTTGCTTTTAGTTGCGTAGTACCTTTTAGCGTATCCATTTGCTTTATAGTTGTAATCAACCCATGCACCATTCTGGTAAACCTGAACAGACCGATGTCTTGATGAAAGACTTGTGCCGTACTGTATTATTCTGGCTTTAGTACCAGAACTTGTAAGCTGGCTGTATAGATTTGCGCTGTTAACCCAACAATCTCCTGTTCCTCTCCCACTGCTATAGCTTGTTGATGTGTATTTTTTAGTGCTTTTAGTTTTACTTGTTGTGGAACTGGTTTTTGAAGTAGTAGTCAATGTTTTGATTGAACTACTTTTTTGGGAGCTTGTTTTGGTAGTTTCTTGTTTGGATGTTTTTTCAAAGCTTTGCATTGCCTGTAAAGTTTCTACTCCAACCCAACCATCTTCTTGAATCCCTGCAGTTTTCTGGAACAGGTAAACAGCCTGCTGTGTGTCATTACCAAATTGACCGTCAATTTCGCCTGCATAGAAATTGTGCTCTTTGAGCCATTTCTGTAGAATGATAACATCCTCACCAGATGAACCAATGGTTAAATTGATATCATTAATGCTGGTGTTGAAGTTCTTTTCTTTAAGCCAATTCTTTAAACTGGTAACTTGTTCTTCAGTTAGTCCTGCTAAGATTTTAGTATTAACTGCGCTGTTAATAACTGTATTTTGGCCTGTTGTTTGATCTATTTCACTATTTACAAAATTTGTATTGTCTGCAGCCCCTGCAAATGGCAGAAAGCTGAGTACTACGCAAAGAGCGATAGCTGTCGCTCGGGTAGTACGCTGTATTTTCTTCGTAATTATACCGCCTCCGTGTCCAGTACCCTAATCCACCTACAAATTAGGGCCCTTTAGGACAGATCTACTATAACCATAACTTCCTATATAAAAGTTTCGATATATTTTTGAAAAATAGGTGCAATTAAAGCTTATTTAAGGAAAAAAGGCCTAATTAAAGGGTTTTGTTTCAACTGTTATTGGATTTGCTTTATTTATCCTTATTTTTGCCAAAATCTTTCAAATTAAAAGTTAATTAAAAAAATTAAATCAGATAAGGTCTATTTTAAAAACTAATAAGATGTGCCCTATGAAATTAGGGATAATATCTGCTTTTATCACCTATAAAAACATTAATGCTCCTATTATATTAATTATCGCTATAATATTCCAATTTGAATCATAAATAAATATATTTGTGCTTTTTAAAGTAAATATAGAAAGGATAAAAGGTTTAGTCATGGATTTTAAATATGTAGCATTATCTGCTTTAAACATGGCCAATTTATGTGTTTAGAAGATGTATTTAACGTAATATAACTCCTTAAATTTTAAAACATAGGATTTTAATTTAATTTTAAAATTCAGTTCGTATTAATGGGAATTATTGAAATTTTAATAAATATATGTACTTACTCACCTAACTGCATTTGTTTAAACTTATTTTCATTTTTTTAAATAAATCAAATAGGTTTCAAATGATAATGTTTCACAAATGAACTCATTAAACATAATAAGCACATTAACATTATTATATTTACAATAACTTTTAAAATATCATTTGGAGACTTTCCATGAAATCCAAGTATGAATTAGACCAGAAAGACATAAACATTGAAGAACTGGCCAAAAAAGCATTATCTGATGATAAATTACCCAAAGAGTTAATGGATGGAATTTTATCTAAAGATAACACCACCAGAAAGAACTGCTTTGAAACATTGCAGATTATAAGCAATGAAAAACCAGAAATTCTCTATCCTAAATGGGATCACTTCCATAAAATGTTTAAAAGCAAAAATAATTACCATAAATACATAGCAGTTTATATACTGGCCGATTTAACAAAAATAGACAAAGATAACAAGTTTAATGATATGTTTGAAGATTATTACAGAATACTTGCTGGAGATAAGGTGATGACGGCATCTCATGTTGCATTAAATTCCAGTAAAATCGCCATAAACAAGCCAGAACTGCAAGAAGAGATAATTGAAAGGCTGATAAACATTGAGAATATCCATCAAGGTAAACAAAAGGAATTACTTAAAGCTTATGCCATAGAATCCTTGAGAGAGATATATCCTGAGATTAAGGATAAAGAAAAAGTGATGAAGTTTATTGAAGAGCAGCTTGAAAGTTCTAGCCCTAAAACAAGGGATTTAGCTGCTTGTTTTATTGAAAGATGTGAATAAGAGTTATTTTAATGAGTAAAGTAAAGTCAGACACTTTTATCTTGCTTTGAAACACAAAAACGACATAAAGCACCAGGAGTATCCAATTGTTTATCCTTCACCGGGCATAAATACTCACCATTTTCATATTTAAGTTTGAATCCTCCTGGAAACGAAGTTCCAACAGGATGAATTGAAGCCTCTAAAATAAAAGTGGTGTAAATAGAAACAATTTTTGCTAAACGCAGAAAATAAAGCTCCTGTCTAATTTTTGATTCTTCAATCTGCTTATTTAATACTTTTAAAAATTCTTGAAGATTACTATTATCTATAAAACCTTTATACTCTTTTTTATCTTCCCTTATATCTTTAAAACGAGTTATAAATGCTTTGGTGAACGTTTCAACAAATTCTTCCCTGTAACCGGCTTGCATGTACTTTGCATCTTCTTGAATGTATGATGAAGCCAACATTATATCGTGCATGTGAATTGTGGATGCTTCTTTTTTTAAAACATGTAGAAGTTCCATCTTTGAAATTTTAGATGAAAAATCCAGTTCTTCAATAGTTTCAACCATATAAAACCTCAAAAATTTTCTATTTTTGTGGTTCAGGAAATAATGGAATTTTTCCTTCAACCTCAAAATTTTTTTAAAATTTTAGAAAATGTGCAGCATTTTTCTCAATCTTTGATTTCGAAAGTTCGGAAAATCAAATGATTTCCTCAACCTCGATAAATTTAATAAATATCACTTAAAGCATATCTTCATCCTGCTCTGCAATGCAAAATCCGCATACTGCACCAGGATTATTCTTCTGATTTTCTTTTACAGGGCATAAATATTTTCCGTCTTTATATTTAACTTTAAATCCGCCAGGAAAAGGAGTTCCAGGAGGATGCACAGCCTCTTCAAGAATAAAAGTTGTATAAATAGACATAATTTTGTATATTTTAAAAAAATGAGGGTCAAAACCTTCCCCTGCTTCAATTTGGGATTCCTGCTCATTTAAAAGGTCAACTGCTTCTTTAAGTTCATCGCAATCAACATGGTCCTCATAATTTTCATTATTATCTTTTAAAACCTTTAAGCGAGTTATAAAAGCTTCATTATAAGATTTAAGATACTCTTTCTTGTAACTGGACTGCACATACTTAGCATCTTCTATTAAAAAATTGCACGCGTTCATAATATCCATTATGGAAATATTTGAAGCCTCTTTTTTTAATATAATTAAAAGTTCTGTCTTTTTGATTTTAGTGGAAAAATCAATGTTTTCAATTCCTCTAACCATTAAAACCACAACCCGATAAATTATGGTGCAAATTCTCCATAGCTATTCATCACTAAACTTATTCTTTATTGCTTCTGCAATTTTAGGACCAATACCATCTATCTTGGTCAGTTCATTCTGTGAAACCCATCTTAAGTCAGTTCCAAATGCTTTTACAAGTGCACGTGCACGTTTTCGCCCGAGACGCTTAACACTGATAACAAGAGGGATAATATCTTCACGAACACCATAATAAAGGCGTGCAGATAATTTGTCAAGGTCATCAGAATAGGAATAAATGTTTAGAACGTGACATATCTCTTTAAAGAATTTAACCATGCGTGATGCTTCATATGCTGCCCTTCTTGTTGTTGCAGCATAAACATTGAATGCATTTTCGATTCCATACTCACTTCTTTCATCCATCCATTCCATTAAAGCTGCTGCTGTGGCTTCATCATTACCAATATCCACTGCAAAAACACCATTATCATTAAGCTTATCTCTAACTGGCTCTTTACTCTTCCTGCTTTTAAATGAAATTTTAGGCATATCTGGAGTTCTTGAAATATCATAAATTAATTGATATTTATCAATTTCATCTCTTTTTGCATATTCTTTGAGTCTAACTGCTGTTTCAACAGAATAGTTGCTTCTTGCAATAAGATTTCCAAAATCAGTTGCTTTAAGTCCTTCTGGAGTAAGTTGAATGATTCCATTTTGAATTAAAAACTCAAGAGCATTATTCATCTCATATTCCATTGCATCCACTGAAAGAGCCCCAAAATTATTATTGTTCATCTGGAAACCGTAAAATGTTTCATTAAAAAATTCAGTAAGCTCTTGGGGATTTTTAGAAAGTGAAGATGCAACCTGAGCTATTATCTGCCTAAAAACAGCGTCTTTATTTTCAATGAGTTTGGAACTTGTAACCTCTATTTCTCCATAAACATAATGGTCTTTTAAATTGTAAGCTTCATCCATGGTTTTTGCAATTAAATAGGAATATCCTTCTGTATCATAACCTGGACGTCCTGCACGTCCTGACATTTGTTCATAATCAAATACAGGAATACTTTGAGGACCTCTTGAAGTCCAGCGAGTGTAATCTCTTATAATAACATTTTTTGAGGGAAGATTTACACCATACATGAGGCTAGGAGTGGCAGTTATCATATAAAGATTTCCAGCACGAAATTCATTTTCAATTATCTCCCTTTGCTTGTCAAAAAGACCGGCATGATGAAATCCAATTCCATTTTCAACACATTCAGCTAATTTCAAGCATATTGAAGTTGGTTTAGAACCTCTTTTTCTGGGCACGTCCAGTATTTTCTCTGCCACACTTCTAAATGCCAGTTTTTTATCTCTTGGAATCTTTTTCTTTACTTTTCCTGAGATATAATTTGCCAGTGATTCAGTAAATCTTCTGGTGGACACGAAAACAAGTATTTGGGATGAATCTTCAATTGATTCATTTAAAACCTTTAAAACAATATCATTTTTGTTTTTTAGTTCATATTCTTCTGTTATTAAAACATCTTTATATAATGGAACTGGTCTAAAATCATGCTCCACAACTTCTGCATTTAACCAGCTTGAAAGCTCATGCATATTCTTTAGTGTTGCTGAAAGTGCAATAATTCTTAGTGATGGATTGATTATTTTTGATCGTGTTATTGCACATTCAATTGTAGGGCCTCGTGAGTATTCACCAATCATGTGAAATTCATCAATAATCAAAAGATCTATTTCACGCAGGTTATTCCATGAAAAACGGGTGAGGGCATCAAAGGATTCAAAAACCATAACTGAGAAATCTGAAGATCGAGGATGCTTACCAACACTTATACCAAATTTTTCAAACATTTTAAACTCTGCAATCTTCTCATTCTGTATGGAAATGAGTGGTGCAGCATAAACTACCTTTCCACCTTTTAAAATAGCATTTAATGCAGCTATTACTCCAAGTAATGTTTTACCACTTGCTGTAGGAATTGCTATTATATAATTAGCATTATTTTCAAGTAAACCAGAATTTAAAACCGCAATTTGTGCAGGATTCAGCTCTTTAATCTGGGGATAACAATCAGTTATTATATCTTTGATATTTTTATCTAAATTTTCCATGTTGATCAAATTAGTTATTTGATGTTTTATATTATTTTAAATCATTGTAGTCAAAATTATAAAATCAACTTTAAAAATTTGATGATTCAAATGATTTTCAATTGATATCACCCCGTTTTATGAAGTTTTAAAAGAATTTAAATAATAATGCGTCCTATAATATTTTCAAGGGATTAATGGAGGAATTTTTTGGAAAATAATTCTAATACTTCTAAAATAGGCTGGATGGCCCTTATACTTGTTTCTTTATCTTCATTCATCATTGCACTTGATTCTACTTTTATGAACGTGGCCATATCAAATCTAGTAGTTGATCTGGACACCACTGTAGGGGTTATACAGATAATTATCACTGTTTATGCCCTGACAATGGCTTCATTGATGCTTCTAGGAGGTAAGATGCAAGATGTGGTGGGCAGGAAAAACGCATTCCTTGCCGGTGCTGTTATTTATGGGATCGGGACCGCCATAGCCTCTTTAAGCATTAATGCAACCATGCTCCTAATAGGATGGTCTATCTTAGAAGGTATAGGGGCAGCGCTGATGACACCAGCCACAGCCTCCATCATTACAGGAACCTACAGTGGAAAGAACCGTGCATTTGCGCTGGGAATATGGACAGCAATTGCAAGTGTGGGGGCAGCAGTTGGCCCTCTCATAGGGGGATTTTTAACCACATTCTTCAGCTGGAGATGGGGCTTTGGGCTTGAACTTGTCATTGTAATAGTTGTACTGGCATTTTCACAAAAACTGAAATATTTCCCTCCATCGATGAAACTAAGAGACATAGATAAATTGAGTGTGCTGCTGTCTTCTGTAGGAATTCTTATACTTGTTCTTGGAATTTTAAGTCTTAATTCAGTTAAAAACTTGGAAATATCCATATTGATGATGGGAGCAGGGATAATCTTTCTGATAATATTCTACTTATGGGAGAAAAAATTAATTAACCGAAACATAAGACCTCTTACTGATATCAGGTTGTTTAAAAACAGGAATTTTACTCTGGGAAACATTACCCGGCTGATAATGCAATTGGCACTTGCAGGGGCTGTTTTTGTGTTACCTGTCTTTTTACAGCAGGTAACCGGTGCTGACGCATTTACAACAGGTCTTGTTATTTTACCATTAACCATTGGACTTTTGGTCTTTGCAATAGCATCATCCCGGATATCAACCCGAATTGCACCTCACTACCTAATTTCGATTGGATTTTTATTAGCATTAGCAGGTAGTTATTTCCTTAGTTTCCAGTTCAACTTGAACACCCAGATAATTGATATTATTCCTGGAACATTACTCTTAGGTATAGGATTGGGCCTAGCACTGCCAATAACTGGTGATATAGTATTATCGTCTGCAGGAGCAGATAAGCAGTCAGACGCATCAGGGATTATATCCACAAGTGCAAGTCTAGGATCATCCATGGGAACTGCCATTATAGGGATAATTCTAATTCTTGGAATCATCAATGGAATATATATCGCAGTTGATCAGACATTTCCAAACGAATTTAGCAAAGATGAGATCAGGCAAGGCTTGATACAGTATACACAAAAAATGGGAACTACCAATATAACAAGTTTAAAAGGAAATGAAACTTCCAATGCATATAAAATTGTAAACAAAACCGTTAACAATGCAATGAAAACTACATTTGACTTTGTGTCTGTTATCTTCTTAATTGGCTTCATAATTTCACTCTTTATAAGGCCATTGAACCGGAAGCGAACAGGTTAAAATTTATTTTATTTTTTAATTATCTTACGAATTAATTTGTTTCTCTTTAAAATTAAATAGGAGTTATTTAAAGGAAAATTATATTAAAAAGTAAAATAATATGATTATAGTAGTTATGGAGGTATCAAAAATGGTAAATTGGGCAGCAGTAGTGGTAGGGTTTATTTTATCAGTAATTTTATCTTCGCTTTTTAGCGTAGGTGGCGCATTTGGTGTTTATCTGGGGCTATTTATTGCAGGATTGACTGTTGGTTTGATGGTTGGCGATGGTGCCCTTAATGGGGCGTGGAATGCCGCTGTAGCCGGCGCTTTTGGAGGAATAGTGCTGGGTATATTGGCCGTAATTGTGGGAACCTTATTCGGCGGTGTTGCAGGATTTTTTGCAGGATTAGCAGTAGGATTTGTGCTAATAATAGTTTCAATAATCCAATCGTTAATTTTAATGGGAATTGGCGGAGCTATTGGCGGAGCTATAAAAGGCGACTAAAATCAAAATTAAAATAAAATAATTTCTTTTTTTATATTACAAACTATTTTTTCTCTTTTTTAACAACAACTATATCTGAAATTCGTGTTGATGGATATTGTCCATTGTCATCTTTTTCAACACTTTTTACCATGTCCCATATTGTTAAAAGGGCCACACTCACACCAGTAATTGCTTCCATTTCAACACCTGTTTTTCCAAGGGAAGTAACGCTAACTTCAACTTCAATAGTTTCTTTATTCAAATCAAAGCCCACATCAACTCCTGTAATCTTAAGGGAGTGACATAAAGGAATTAGATGATGTGTAGATTTTACAGCACCGATAGCTGCAATTTGGGCGGTTGTAAGTACATTTCCCTTTTTTATCTCTTCTTTTTCAATTAATTCAATTGTTTCTTTTTTTAAATGGATTTTACCTTGTGCTATAGCTGTTCTTTTTACAACAGGTTTATCTGAAACCTCTACCATGTGAACGCCTTTATCTGAAAGGTGTGTAAATGATTTATTATTCATTAAATTTTCTCCTATAAAACCAGTAAAATGTATGTTATTCTGTTGATGTTTTTAAAATTTATAACTTAAGTATTTTTTATTTAGGATTAATTCTATTTTATTTCACTGATTATTGTTTACGTTCTCATTGCGATGTATCAAATACACTTAGAATCGGGTAAAGGTAATAGATATATATGTCCTTGAGTACCAACATTCATTAGTAATATTATAATGGGTATAAAGGAGGTTTTTCGGATATGAAATTGTTGAAAGTGTTAATTGGATTTTTTTTGATTTTTGGAATTTTTGCCATGTCTGGAACTGTATTTGCAAACAATTCTCCAAATGTGGATAGCTGTGTTTCAGCATATATGGTCCCTGATGCGACATTAACTGCTGCGTCTGTTCCTTTACTTAAAGGAGGAGGGGGCGGAGGTAGAGGTGGCGGTAGTTCAGCTGGCAAGGCAGCTGGCAAGGTAGCCGGTAAATCTGGAGATTTATCCGCGTTTGGTTGGTTTGAATGGCTTTTTATTGCTGTAGCAATTATTATAATTGTTATTGTAGCGATCATATATGGAAAAACAATAGCAAACTGGAGTAGAAGGAATAAGATAATTTTAGGAGTAGTTATACTTTTACTAATTACTGTACCTACATATGTCTATTTCACCGCAGCAGAGGATATCACTGTTACCAGTGTTACTTCTAAAAATTCAAGTTGGGAAATAATAAATTATAAAGCTTACAGAAACACATTTTCAGGCACAGATGTAATATTTGGAGGTTATGTAAAAAATAATGGAGCTACATCTGCAGAATATGTTCAAGTAAATGCAACAGGATATGATGCAGCTGGAAATGTTGTTACAAATGACACTTTCTATGTTGATGATACGATATTGCCTGGTGGTAATTCACCATTTGGTTATCTTGGATCCAAATATGGTGGTTACTTAGAAGACCCTCAAAAGAAGATAGTAAGTATTAAATTGGAGGCATTTAAAACCTCATGGACATTTTGATATAAATATTGGGATTTAAAATAGGGTTTGACGCGGTAATAAACAGTTCATACACCATATAATCATAATACGTATGTATTATGATTTATTTAATATTTTGCCGTCCATTCGAACTATAATAACATCAAAATCAATATTAAATCTTTCATGGCAACGTTCTTCAATTGATTTAGCTATTTCGTTGAATATGTCCAATGTCATTTTTTCTTTATCTAAAATATCAATCATATCTTCAGTGGTTTTGGATTTAAAAATTTCATTAATTAAATCTTTATTTGCACCTAAAAGTCCACAATATGCTGCTATTATTTCATGTCTTCCATCAGCAACACTGTTTTTTGTATTAAAAATCCCTGCAGCAATTTTAATAAGCTTTCCTGCATGTCCTAATAAAATAATTTTTTGAACTCCCTTTTCGTGGGCTTTTTCAAGCATAAAGCCTACAAAATTTCCCATTTGAATGATCTGGTCTTTTTCAACGTCTAAAATTTTAAGAGCGATACCTTCTCCAATATTGCCGGGAACAAAAACCAAGTTTTTATATCCTTCAGCAACTGCAACGTCGATTTGACACGCTAAAGATTCCTTATATGCCTTTGAGGACATGGGTCTTGCAATACCTGTTGTTCCGAGGATAGAAATTCCGCCAATTATTCCCAGGCGCGAATTCATTGTTTTTTGGGCAACTTCTTCCCCATCAGGAGCATATATTGTTATTTCAGCTCCTTTATCTTCAGGGAGTAATTTACGAAGATTAGATTTTATCATCTGCATTGGAACAGGATTTATCGCATGTTTACCCACAGGAACCTGTAAACCGGGCTTTGTAACTATACCAATGCCCTTTCCACCTATAATTTCAATAGTTTTATCATTGGTTATCCTGACATCAGCACATATTTTAATGTTTTTAGTAACATCAGGGTCGTTATAGGGCATTTTTATAATGCATGCCTTTCCAGAATTAGAATTTAATTTTAAAGAAGAATTAACATGAATTTTAAGAATTCCAAAGGGAGATTCAATATTTATATAAGAAGTAGGGTTGTTATTTATGGCCATTAACGCTGCAACAGCAGCTGCAGTTGCTACACTTCCTGTAGTAATCCCATAAGGGGAATTTTTACTATTAATATTTAATTCCCCTGTAGTTTGTTTTTAAGCTCTTTATTAAGAGTTTCACTGTGGATTTCCATTTTGCATAGTATTAGCTTGGTTTTTGCATTTCTTCTTTAATAGCTTTTTCCAGCTCAACTTTTTCTGGAGCGCCTACAAATTTAACTACTCCATTTATAGCAACTGCTGGAACTGCCATTAAGCCATATTCTATTGCTTTTTCACGATCTTGCATTATATCGATTTTTTCAACTTCAATATCGTCTTGCATATCTTTTTTTACTGCATCAACAACTTCTATGGCCATAGGGCAGTATGGACATGAAGGAGATGTAAATACTTCAACTTTGACAGTCATTTTAATATCCTCCATCATAATTACTAATTTTAAATTTAGAATCACTTAATTTTAAACTGTTTAGATTAAATATTTGGATTTGTTATAATTTAAAGTTATTGTCACTCAATTTAATAGAGGGCATTTTTAAGTGTATCTTCTTGTATCAAGCTTCCGATTCCTTTTCCAATGGAATATCCGATTTTAGATGAAATTGTGTTTAAAAAGTCGTTAAACGATTGTGGTGGAGTCATGGTAATTACTTCATAAGATCCACTGATTCCGGCCATTTTTGCTGCCGTATCAAGTGCGTCGTCTTTACTTCCAGTTTCATCAATTAATTTAAGTTCTTTAGCCTGTGCACCTGTAAATACTTGTCCTTCGGCAATACTTTTTACATAATTTTTGTCTAATTTTCTGTTTTCAGCTACTATGGAAATGAAATTATCGTGCTCGTCATCAACCATCTTTTGAAGCATAGCTTTTTCTTCTGCAGTTAAATTACGGTAATCAGCACCCATATCTTTGTATTTACCGCCTTTAATGGCATATTTATCAATACCAAGCTTTTTATATAGATCGGAAAGGTTAGTTATATCTAATATTACTCCTATACTTCCAACCCATGAAGATCGACTGGCAACAATCTTGTCAGCGGCTGACGCTAGAAGATAGGCACCTGATGCACCAGTATCACTTATCCATGCTACGACTGGTTTGTCACATTTTTTGATAGCATTCATGATTTCTTCACTGGCAACTGGCGTTCCACCGGGGCTGTTAATATCAAGAACAATTGCACTTACACTACTGTCTGCGTCCGCTTGTTTAAGCTGTTCTTTTATGACTTCTGGATTTACAACATCTCCACCAAGTATGTTGCTTTGACCATAGGCAATTTCCCCATTAATAGGTATAACTGCTATTGTTCCTCCAAATGAAGATCCAAGTAGAGCTATTGCTCCTATTATAAGAACAACTAAAACTAAGAATCCGCTTATGCCGATTATTAATAATTTGATATTGTTATCCATAAACATCACATTGAATTTTTATACTATAGAATTTATATTATTACAATTAAATTTAATTATGCATTCTATTGCATATAAATTATTAAAGATTACATAAAATTAGAATTTATTTTTCAACTTAAATTTTATTATTTGGATTTATTTCTCTTTTAAAATTGATTTTCTGGTTCGAAGTTTTGTTATAATTAACTTATCAATTATTCTTCAATTATTAATTTCTTAATCAAATATATTTATTTTAATGATAAAAATCATTTTTTGTCTACAAATCGCATAATATTCAATTTCAAAAGTTTTTAAAACATTACAATGTATATCATTGGATTTTTGTGGATTTATTATCTCAGGGTAATATTTTCGATGTTATAGCTAATTTTTTAGTACGAACTCCTATTCATAATCAATGTATACACTTCATAAGATTTTAAGTTTGTTTAATCACCTTCATAACTTGATTAGATAGTAATTCTTTTCTAAAATTTGCTAATATCAGTGCAAACTTTATATACTAAAATGACTAGTAATTATAAAATAACCTATGGTCACTTAGTGACTGTAGGTTAGTGCTGGGTAAAATCTTTATCAGCAGGAATGGAAAAGAAAAATAGCAAATTTAGATGCTATTTTAACTTCTTTTCAAGGCTACAGCAAGTTTAAGGATAATATTAAATCAATCTAATCATATTGAGTCGTTTTTCCCTCCAAGAGAACATAAAACTGAAATGTATTCAGTTTACTCAGTAAATTTTGAAATATTTGTAAAAAGTCGCTTGTAGCTTTTTAAATTTCAAATATCAGTTTCATTATAAAATGAAAAAAATTTAAAGAGTTGAAGAAAATACTATCGAAATCTTCGATTTCGAAACACGAGAAACGAAGTTTTTCGTAAGCTACGTGTTTTCTGAACGCAAAAAATTAAAAAATTTTGAGGTTGAGAAAAATCTTCGATTTTTCGAACCACAATAATAAAAAATTTTGAGGTTGAAGGAAAAATTCCATTTTTCCTGAACCACATAAATAAAAAATTTATGAGGTGTAAAAGTTATGCCAACATATGAAGACAAAATAGACCTATATGGGGTTGACGGAAAGCTTTTAGAAGAAAATGTTCCTTTAGAAGCAGTAAGTCCAATGATAAACCCAACAATCGAAAAAATAGTGCATGAAGTAAAACGTTCAGTTGCTGTTAACCTATCAGGGATAGAAACTGCCCTGGAAAAAGCAGCTTACGGTGGAAAATCAAATTTTGTTCCTGGAAGAGAATTGAAAATACCAATCGTAGAGAATGTCGATGTAATATCTGAAAAAATTACAAAAATGATTCAGGTAGAAGAAGATGACGACTTCAATATAAAACTCATAAACGACGGTAATCAATTACTGGTTCAGATGCCATCTCAGAGAATGAATCTGGCTGCAGACTACACAGTTTCAACATTAGTTGCTGGTGGAGCCGTGGTTCAGGCAATCATAGACACATTTGATGTGGATAAATATGATGCATCTGCAGTTAAAACAGCAGTTTTAGGAAGATATCCTCAAACTGTAGATTTCACTGGTGCTAATGTTTCAGCATTGCTTGGACCTCCAGTAATGCTTGAAGGGCTCGGATATGGTCTTAGAAACATAATGGCTAATCACATTGTTGCAATCACCAAGAAAAACACTCTTAACGCAGTAGCTCTCTCATCAATTTTAGAACATACTTCTGCGTTCGAAACAGGTGATGCTTTAGGCGCTTTCGAAAGATTCCACCTTTTAGGAATGGCTTATCAGGGTTTAAATGCTAACAACCTTGTATTTGATCTTGTTAAAGAAAATGGAAAAGGTACTGTTGGAACAGTAGTTGCATCAGTAGTAGAAAGAGCTCTTGATGATGGTGTCATTAAGGTATCTAAAACCATGCCATCAGGATTCAAAGTATACGAACCTAATGATTGGGCTTTATGGAACGCTTACGCAGCTTCAGGTTTAATTGCAGCTGTAATAGTTAACATCGGTGCGGCAAGAGCTGCTCAGGGAGTTCCTTCCACACTATTATACTACAATGATATACTCGAATACGAAACCAGCCTTCCTGGTGTTGATTACGGACGTGTAGAAGGAACAGGTGTCGGAATGAGTTTCTTCTCTCACTCTATATATGGCGGAGGTAGCCCTGGTACTTTCCACGGAAACCACGTAGTAACCAGACATAGTAAAGGATTCGTTGTGCCTTGTGCAGCAGCTTCAATGTGTTTAGATGCAGGTACTCAAATGTTCTCAGTTGAATCTACATCTGGATTGATGGGTACAGTATATGGGGACATAGAATACTTCAAAGAACCAATTAAGCATGTTGCAGATGGAGCTAGAGAAGTAAAGGATAAATTATAAAAAAAATGATATTTGAGGCTGTAATATGGAAGAAATAAAGGCCGTTGATGTTAAAATATTTCCTTACAGACGTTTAAAACCCGAGACAACTGAGAAAATACTTAATGGTATCATGGAATATGATGGAATTTTGAGGGTTATAGTAAATGGAAATTCCATACCTAAAATTGTAGGATACGGCCCTGCAAAAGGAACTCAAGTCAATCATAAAGATAGAAAGGTTATTAAAGTAAAAAAAGATTCCGTGGAACTTCGTGTTTCTGTTGGTGAATTAATAATAACTGTAAACTATGAAAATCTTGAATTATTCCTTGAAAAATTGCAAAATCTGCTTGAAAATACTTTAAACTTTGAATACGAAGTTTCAACAGGTATTTTTACTAAAACAAATATTACTGTTTCAGATTACTTAAAATTAGGTTACGGATTTGAGAATAGTATTGATCCTCGCATTATAGGTATGGTGGATCCAAACTCAATGTCCAGAGATACTATAAAATTAATAGGTGATTAAGAATGGCTTATGAAGCTCAATACTCCCCTGGAGAAACAAAAATTGCTGAAAACCGTAGAAATCACATGGACCCTGATTATGAACTTAAGAAAATCAGGGAAATTGCTGATGAAGATATAGTTAAAATATTAGGTCACAGAAACCCTGGAGAAGGTTACAAAAGTGTTCATCCTCCTCTAGAAGAAATGGATTTTGAAGAAGATATGATGAAAGAGCTTGTAGAACCTATTCCTGGTGCAAGCAATGGTAACAGAACAAGATATGTTCAGTTTACAGATTCAATGTACAATGCACCTGCACAGCCATATGATAGGGCAAGAACTTACATGTGGAGATTTAGGGGTGTAGATACTGGAACATTATCTGGAAGACAAGTTGTAGAAATGAGAGAATCTGATTTAGAGAAAATTTCCAAAACATTAATTGAAACTGAGTTTTTTGACCCTGCAAAAACAGGTATAAGGGGTGCAACTGTCCACGGCCACTCATTAAGATTAGATGAGAATGGAATGATGTTTGATGCTCTTCAAAGATATGTTTACAATGAAGAAAATGGTGAGATTTCCTATGTAAAGGATCAGGTTGGAAGACATCTTGACGAACCTGTAAACGTTGGTGAAGCTTTAGATGAGGAATATCTAAAAGAAATAACCACAATCTACAGGAGTGACAACATCAGCATGCGTGAAGATAGAGAAGCAATTGAAGTAGTTGAAAAAATCCACGCTGCCAGAACAGATGGTGGATTTGGGTTAGAAGTTTTCAAAAATGATTTAAAGCGCAAATTGGGTGAATAAAATGGAAGACGAAAAGAAGTTGTTTTTAAAAGCTTTAAAAAGTAAATTTAATGGGAATCCAAACGAAACTAGCACAGAATATTACTGTTTTGGAGGTTGGGAACAATCTCCTCGTAAAAAAGAATTCAACGAATACTCTGAAAAGATCGTAGAAGAAAGAGGAGGACTTCCATTTTATAACCCTGATATTGGGGTACCACTAGGTCAGAGACAATTAATGTCCTACAAAGTTTCTGGAACAGATACATATGTTGAAGGAGATGACCTCCACTTCTGTAATAATAGTGCAATTCAACAGCTATCAGATGATATAAAAAGAACAATTATAGTGGGTATGGATACAGCACACGCTGTGCTCGAAAGACGTTTAGGTGTAGAAGTGACTCCTGAAACAATTAACGAGTACATGGAAACAATAAACCACGCACTCCCTGGAGGAGCAGTTGTTCAAGAACACATGGTAGAAGTTCACCCAGGTTTAGTAGGTGACTGTTACGCTAAAATATTCACCGGTGACGACACTCTGGCCGATGAATTAGATTCCAGATTCCTTATAGACATAAACAAGGAATTTCCTGAAGAACAAGCAGAAATGCTTAAAAAATATGTCGGTTCAAAAACCTACCAAATAAGCAGAGTACCAACAAGTGTTGTCAGAACATGTGATGGAGGTACAGTTTCAAGATGGTCTGCTATGCAGATAGGAATGAGTTTCATTTCAGCATACAAATTATGTGCGGGTGAAGCAGCAATATCTGAATTTGCATACGCTGCAAAACACGCAGATGTAATTGAAATGGGTAACTTCTTACCAGCAAGAAGGGCAAGAGGACCAAATGAACCTGGCGGAATTTCATTCGGAATTTTAGCAGATATGATCCAAACATCAAGAGTATCAGATGACCCTGCAGAAATAACTCTCGAAGTTATTGCAGCTGCAGCAGCAATCTACGACCAAATCTGGCTTGGTTCTTACATGTCTGGCGGAGTAGGGTTCACACAATATGCTACCGCAGCATACACTGATGACATACTCGATGATTTCGTATACTACGGAATGGAATACGTACAAGATAAATTCGGCATATGTGGTGCAAAAGCAGATGATTCTGTTGTTAAAGACATATCAACTGAAGTAACTCTCTATGCAATGGAACAATACGAGATTCCAACCCTCTTAGAAGATCATTTTGGTGGATCCCAAAGAGCAGCAGTAGCTGCAGCAGCAGCAGGATGTTCCACTGCATTTGCTACAGGAAACTCCAATGCTGGAATTAACGGATGGTACCTAAGTCAGATATTACACAAAGAAGTTCACAGCAGATTAGGATTCTACGGTTACGACTTACAAGACCAGTGTGGAGCTTCAAATTCACTTTCAATTAGAAGTGATGAAGGTTTAATACACGAATTAAGAGGTCCTAACTACCCTAATTATGCAATGAATGTAGGTCACCAGCCAGAATACGCGGGTATTGCTCAAGCACCACACGCTGCAAGAGGAGACGCTTTCTGTGTCAATCCTTTAATAAAAATAGCATTTGCTGATAAAAACCTTGCTTTCGACTTCGAAAAACCAAGGAAATCCATAGCAAAAGGTGCATTAAGAGAATTTATGCCTTGTGGAGAAAGGGATTTAATTAATCCTGCAGGCTAATAAAACAGAAATAGCTTAATGGTGGATTAATTCCATCATTCTTTTTTATTTTAAACATATACTGGCTTTGAATTTTTAATTTTAAATAATACAAATTTTTAACTGAAAATAAGCTTATTAAGTTTATATTTTTGATAGTATTAGTTAAAGAATTATAAATATGGTTCATGATCATATATTTCAATTGGTTAAAATTATAAAAATATATTATAACTATTGATAACAGAATAAAACAATACATTATTTACATGGTGAATGTATGTCAATCGTAGAACGCAGGGAAAGGGAAAAAAAGCAACGACAGCAGGATATTATCAATGCTGCTGAGAAATTATTCTTTTCTAAAGGCTTTGATAATGTTTCTATGAAAGATATAGCTAGTGAAGTTGAGCTTAGTAAGGCGACTTTATATTTATATTTCCAAAATAAAGAATCGTTGTTTTTTGCAATTGTACTTCGAGGTACTAGAATTTTGAATTCTATGGTTAAAGATGCTGTGGAAAATGAAATTAAGGGTATTGATAAAGTAGCTGCATTCAGGAATGCTTATAATGATTTTACCGAGCAATATCATGATTACATTCAAATTTACAATTACTTTCAGTCAGGAAGGTTTAATCTGACAGATAATTCTTTTAAAAAGAAGGGAAACAAAAGAACTAAATCAGATGTTTCGATGCCTTATGTAAGTGAATGTGCAATGGAGATACTCAAGCTGCGTAATGAGAGATTCTCAATTTTATGCGATTCTGTTCAAAAAGGGATTGATGACATGACAATTCGTGAGAATGTTAATCCTGTTGAAGTTGCAGTTTTATTATCAACTATATCAAAGAGTCTATCAAATATACCTCCAGATCGTGAAAGAATACTGCAAGATCATGGAATTAATCATGAAAAGTATTTCAATGATGTTGGTGATTTAATACAGCACATGATAATGAATAGAAATGATTGAGATTGGTTCTTATATTAAGTGACACTTAGATTTAAATTGAGTTCTAAATTATTCATTCTATTTTAGTAACTATGTTAATTCGAGATAGTTTCTTTTAAAATATTCATCGTATATTTTAGTTTTACTTATAATGATACGGACATGAGCTATAAATAGTAAGTTAGTGGCATAATGGAGATATATTTAAATTAAAGATGATTATAGGGGCTCTAAATTATAATTAATCCTTCTTTTTTAGAATATAAATAGTTATATTTATTTTTGAGGGGGATGTAATGGCAAGAAGATAAATTAATACTTGAAACATGTATTTTTGTTTTTAGTAATACTATATCAGTTCTTAGCCACTACAAACAACAGATTACCCTTCTCCTTATATAATATTTTCTATTTATATCGTATTATTATGTTAAGGGGCAATTTTTATAAATAAGTAATAAAGATCAATTAATATTCGAAGTAAAATTCAAATTAATTAATCAAAGATGTAATTTTAACTTCATTAGTTATATTTTGGAAAAAATATTAAACAATTAAGTTAGTATTTCAGCCAATTTTATAAAATGTGTTTAAAAAATAAATTTAAGGGGATATATTGAAAACAATTGTTAAATCACCAGGTTCTGCAACTGTTATAAATGCAATAGCTACTGGATGCGGGTCTGCATTTGGTATAAAACGTTATGTAACAGCAGAAGTTGAATTAAAAGCAGATAAAATAATTTGCAAATCTGATAAAAGTGTTGACACCAGTTTGATGGAATTATGTGTACAGATAGTTCTCCAGAATTTTGATATTGATACTGGTGTGAGGGTTAAAACATTTTCAGATCTTCCAGTTGCTTCTGGGCTTTCAAGTAGTAGTGCAACATCAAATGCAGTCACTCTGGCTACAGTGTTAGCTTTATTGAATGAATATGATTCTGATCAGGTTATAGATGACTTTGGAATACTAAATATGGCTATAGATGCTTCATTGGAAGCTGGTGTCACTATAACTGGTGCATTCGACGATGCCAGCGCTTCATTTTTTGGGGGATTAACTGTAACAGATAATGTGAATCGGAAAATTTTGAAAAAAGAGAGGATGGAAGAACAAAACATATTAATATATATGCCGGATAAAAAGTCACTAACTGCACAATCAGATATTGGGAAGATGAAACTTCTCTCACCTTATGTCAAACTGGCATTTGACCAGGCTTTGAAAGGTGATATTTATAAAGCTCTAACTTTAAATGGACTATTATATTGTGCAGCTCTTGAATTTAATCCTAATATTGCCATTGATGCATTAAATGCCGGTGCAATTGCTGCCGGATTATCAGGAACAGGACCATCATTTGTAGCCATAACAGATAATAACTCTTTAGAAGATGTTTTAGATGTATGGGGTCAATATGAAGGTGAAGTAATCCATACTGATGTTGATAATGAAGGCACAAATGAAATTACAAGTTAATATGTCTCACTTTTTTATGATTATGTGAAGGTGACAATGTGGATAAGGCTGAAGCTTTAAGAATTCTTCAAGGTTCTAGAGATAAAATAGACGAAATTGATGAAGAAATCATACATCTCATACAAAAAAGAACATCTCTTGCAGGTGATATTGTAAATGCAAAAATAGTTCTTGGTATGGAGATGGAAGATAAAAAAAGAGAAGATTATATTCAAGATAGAACAAAAAAAGTAGCAGAGCAGAAAAATATAGATGAAAAATGTCTTAAAAAAATTATGAAGTTACTAATGGATTTAAGCAAAAAAGAACAAGAAGAGATACTTAGGAGGGAAAATAATGGGTAACATAAGAACATCATTTGTAAAAAGAATTGCAAGAGAATTAATAGAAACATACGAGGGTAAATTCACAACAGATTTTGATGAAAACAAAAAATTAGTGGAAGAATATTCCACAGTGAGTACAAAACACCTCAGAAACAAAATTGCAGGATATGTAACAAGGTTAGTAAGACAACAATCCCGAGTGCAATGATTTAGGTAGGTTGTGACATTTAATGGGAATTATAGTGGCCAAATTCGGAGGAACCTCAGTTGGAAATGGGGAAAGAATAAGAAAAGCAGCCCAATCAGTTGTAAATGAATATATGAAGGGCAAGAAGGTAGTTGTAGTAGTATCCGCAATAAATAAGACTACGGATGAGTTTTCAGATGTTGTAGAAACAGCTACAGGAAATGCAATAACGGATAAACAACTTGCGGAAGTCCTTTCAATGGGTGAAATGACTAGTGTCCGAATATTTTCATCAACAATAGAATCACTGGGTGTTAAATCCGAATATTTAGATCCATATAAGGATAATTGGCCTATAATTACTGATAATAAATTTTTAAGCGCAAAGGTTGACATTAAAACAACAGCAGAAAAATTAAACCAAATTAAAAAGATGGTAGATGAAGGGATAATTCCAGTGATCTGCGGCTTCCTTGGAAAAGACGAATCAGGACATATAACAACTCTTGGTCGTGGTGGAAGTGACATAACTGCATTCCTTTTAGGGCACTGCCTCAACGCTGAAGAAGTCATTATAGTAACAGATGTTGGGGGAGTAATGTCTACAGATCCCAATAAACTTCAAACTGCCCGAAAACTTGATAAAATCTCTGTTGAAGAAATGAGAGACCTTGCAACCCATGGAGCGCAGGTTTTACACCCGTATGCTTTAAAATATAAAGATCCTAAAATAGATGCTAAAATAATAGGCTATGACCATGGGGACCTATCAGCCCCAGGAACAGAGATTATGGGGCCGTCTAGTAATGAAGAATTGCTTAAAAGCGCCACATTAAACAGCGATCCTATTTCTGTAATAGCCGTGGTTGGAGAGGAAATATTAACTAAAACTGGAATTTTAGCGAAAATCACAGATACTCTTGCAGAACATAAAATAAACATATATGGAATATCTACAGGCCAAAATTCCATCACAGTGTTTGTAAATAAGGCCGAATCAGAGCATGGTCATGAAGTTCTTCATGATGTGGTTGTAGAAACTGATGAATTAAGCTCTCTTTCCCTTGGACGAGAAATAGCAATGATAACTGTTGCAAGTCAAGATTTCATAGACACTCCAGGGGTTATTACTGAAATTACTGAACCTTTACAAAAAAATGATATAAATATTGTTGAAATTTCTTCAAGTCAAACTTCTGTCGTCATATTCGTTGATTGGAATGACGGTAGGAAGGCTTATGAACTGGTAAAAGGTGTCTTAAAATGAAATTTGAAGGTACAACCGTAGCTATGGTAACGCCATACACAAAAGATGATGAAATAGATGAGATAGGAATCCGTGAAAATATAAACTATTTAATAGAAAAAGGAGTTAGTGGGATATTAGCAGCCGGAACAACAGGAGAATCAGCTACAATAACTCATGACGAGCACCGCAAGCTAATCGATATTTTAATCGATGAAGTTGATGGTAGAGTAACAACCATCGCCGGTGCAGGTAGCAACTCATCTAAAGAAGCTCTTGGACTTGTAAAACATGCTGAAGATACTGGAGCTGATGCAGCATTAGTTATAACTCCTTATTATAATAAACCACAGCCACATGGGCTTTATGAGCACTATAAAATGCTTACAGAATCTTCGGATATCCCTATTGTTGTATATAATGTTCCTTCAAGGACAGGTACTGATATAGATGTTGAAACAATTGGAAAAGTTGCACAACTTGATAATATCGTGGCTATAAAAGAAGCCAGCCCTGAACTAGATAAAGTTTCTCAAACAATCAAAAAAATTGAAGAAATAGGAAAAACAGGTGAATTTGTAGTTCTTTCTGGAAATGACGATCTTACACTCCCTATGGTGGTAATGGGGGCAAAAGGAGTTATAAGCGTTGTTGCAAACGTTGATCCGGCACGTATGAGTCAACTGGTTAATTATGCTTTAGAAGGGGACTTTAAAACAGCATCTAAAATACATTATGAAATTTATGACCTTATGAAAGTGCTATTTATTGAAACAAACCCTGTCCCTGCAAAGACAGCAATGAATATGATGGGAAGGCCAGCAGGTCATGTTAGAATGCCTCTTGCACCATTAAAAGAGGAAAATAAGGCTAAATTAAAGGAAGTTCTTGAAAAACTTGATTTAGTCTAATTAATGATTAATTCAATCTAAAAGCTTAAATTAATATATTTAATATTTTTCTATATTTTTTAGGTGAGTTAATAAAAATCGTAGCCAACAAAAACTAAGTTTTTGAGGCATCAAAATCAAAATTTTGAGAGATTTTTATACATGTGAAAATTTTTCAATTTTCACGGCCACAAAACAAAAGGTATTCAAAATCTCTGATTTTGAGGCCTCGGAAACAAAGTTTCCGAAGGTTTTGTGAGCACCAAAAATAAAAAATTTTGGAGATTGAAGGAAAACGGAGTTTTCCTGAACCCAAAATAGAAAATTTTGAGGTAGATAAAATGATTGGAGTGGCTGTAACAGGCGCAAGTGGAAGAATGGGTTCTAAAATAATTAAAACCATACTAAAACAGGATGATATGAAAGTTGTAGCAGCAATAGAAGCACCAAATACTCCTTTAGAAGGAAAGGATATAGGTGAGGTAATAGGTGTTGGAACAATTAATGTTCCAGTTAATGGTGCACAAAAACTTGCTGAGGTTTTAAAGGAAAACAAGCCAGATGTGCTTGTAGATTTTACAATAGCAAATGCAGCAGTCAATACAATCAAAACATCTGCCCAATGTGGAGTTAATGTGGTTGTAGGTACTACAGGGCTTTCTGACAGCCAATTGGATGAAATAAAAAAATCCATCGAAGAAAACCAGATACGGGCAGTTATAGCTCCAAACATGGCTGTAGGAGTAAATGTCTTCTTTAAAGTCATAAAAGACCTTGCAAAAATTCTTAATGATTATGATATTGAAATAATCGAAGCACATCACAAACACAAGGCTGATGCACCATCAGGAACAGCAGTTAGGGCATATGAAATAATAGCAGACGAACTCGGAAGGAACAAAGAAGAATCTTGTGTCTATGGAAGACAAGGTATAGTTGGTGCTCGAACAGCTGAAGAAATAGGAGTACATGCAGTTCGTGGCGGAGATATTGTTGGAGACCACACCGTACTCTTTGCAGGTGATGGTGAACGTATAGAGCTAGTTCACAGAGCTCACAGCAGACAAGCTTTCGTAAGTGGAGTAATTAAAGCATTAAGATTTGTTGTAGGAGCACCTGAAGGTAAAATAAGCGATATGGGAGATGTTCTTGGTATAAAATAGTCTGATAATTAATAGAATAACTTATAATTTTAATTATTATGTCATTATCTATTTTTATATAATTTGGGTGTGTGGACATGCTTTTTGGAAAAAAAGAATCAATTACTGAGTTTGTTCCAACATTTCTAAAGGAAGATCGTTCTGCTTTAAGAAAGATACATGAAATTATAAGCCGTGCTCAAAACCACATTTACATTATATATCCATGGATTACGCTTGGAGAAGAATTTATTATACCTTTTGAAAATGCATTATCTCATAATGATGATTTAGAAGTTTATTTAATCACTAAATTAGAAAAAGAAGATGTTTTCAGAAGATTACATCAATTGGATGATGTGGAAAGATGGAAAAGCATTTTTGAAGATAATATATCTATAAAATTCAATAACAACATCCATGCAAAGATGATAATTGTAGATGATAAAGAAATGATTGTAGGATCATCAAATCTTACAGGAAGTGGACTGGGATCATCAAGGGATTATGAAGGAAGGCCTCAAATTGAAGCCAACATATATACAAATGATAAAAATGCACTAAAAGAGGGTATAGGTTTCTTTGTAAGATTATGGAGCCATAATACTTCAAAAGAATATTTAGATGATGAATATGTGTTATCCTGTAAATCATACCATTTATCAGGAATATTTCAAAAACGTAAAAAGGAATTTAACAATATAATAAAAAAAGAGCAGGTTCTTGTTTTAGATAATGGAACAGTTAAATTCAAGGGGATATTAGCTTATAAGAACGATAATAAAGCATATATTTTAGGAAAAACGCGTAAAGATATAGCTGTTAAATATATTGGAAATGATGAAATCTTAAATTCATCTAAAATAGGGGAAGAAGTGGAAGTTTCAGGTAAACTCGGTAAAATAGAAGGATTTAAAGAGTTTACATTAAGAGGATTTTCAACAATAAAAAGGGATTACTCTATAAACCACTTAAAAAGTGGATTAAGTCAAATTAGACTGAAAGGAGAAATTGTAAACATAGAAAATACCATAGAACTGGAAACTAAATTTGGTAAGAACTATTTAACCTTGGTTAAAATTAAAGATGGTACGGGTCATGTTATTTTAGAATTATGGGGCAATATAATTCCTATTGAAAGAATTAAAGAGGGAATCCATTTGGAACTGACAAATGCTTATACTAAACTTTATGAGGGCGAATTAAGGTTAGGACTTCAAAAACATGATGGAAAAATTCAATTATTAGATTAATCAAATTAAAAGAATAGACTTAAATATTTCAATCCCAATCAATGATTATAGGTGATTAAATGGTAAACGTAGGTATTCTCGGAGCAACAGGAATGGTTGGGCAGAGATTCATCGAACTATTGGCAGATCATCCAAAGTTTGAAATCACTGCACTCACAGCATCTGCAAGATCAGCAGGAAAAAGATATGAAGACGCTGCAATATGGTATCTTGATAGCAGCGTACCAGAAAGTGTAAAGGATATAACTGTAGTAGATACAGACCCAAAGGAAGCTAAAGATGTTGATATTGTGTTTTCTGCACTTCCAGCAGACACTGCAGCTATTGTTGAGCCAAAATTTGCTAAATCATGTGTTGTAGCTTCAAATGCAAGCGCGATGAGAATGGAACCAGATGTACCTCTCGTAATTCCTGAAGTTAACCCTGAACATTTAGACATTATAGAAACTCAACAAAAAAACAGAGGATGGGATGGATTCATAGTAACAAATCCAAATTGTTCAACAATAGCCCTAACAATTACCCTAAAACCTCTTTATGACCAATTTAACATAAAAAGAGTTTATGTTTCCACAATGCAGGCTGTATCTGGTGCAGGATACAATGGTGTTCCTTCAATGGCTATAGTAGATAATCTGGTGCCCTTTATTGGAGGCGAGGAAGATAAAATGGAAACTGAAACTCTCCATTTATTAGGGGATTTCGACGGTGAAACAGTAACTCCTGCAACATTTGGAGTAAGCGCCTCATGCCATCGTGTAGCTGTTGTTGATGGACATACAGAAGCAGTCTTCATAGAATTTGAAGATAATTTGGAAGTTGAGGACATGAAAAACTCATTTAATGAATTCAAAGGACTTCCACAGAAACTAGATCTATATTCTGCTCCAAAAAACCCCATAGTAATAAGGGAAGAGGAAAACAGACCTCAGCCACGAATGGATAGAAATACTGATAATGGAATGGCGGTTACTGTTGGAAGGATACGAAAAGATGTTGCATTTGAAAATAGTATGAGATATGTCCTTGTTGGCCATAATACTATACGTGGTGCTGCAGGAGCATCTATATTAAATGCAGAATTGATATCTGAGATAATGTAAACTCAGTTTCCCTTCTTATTTTTTTTGAATTTTATCATTTACTAATTTTTAAATAAAAGAAAGCTAAAAAATATTCATAATAAAGTTGTATATTTGATTTTTGGGATGAACATAATGTTAGACACGTTGATCAACACAATAATTTACATTGATGTTTCAATTTTTTATTTAATAAATATAGGCATGCAAAACTATATTTTTGATTATACAATGCCCATAATTACAAATGCAGGTCTTCCAGGATTTTGGATAGTAATATGTATATGTATTTATATATTTGGAGGGGAAAAAGGGAAAAATACAGCAGTATTATGTATAATTGCCCTTTTAATTGGATATTTTTTAACTGAGTTTTTAAAATATATTGTGGTACGGCCCAGACCATACAACGTGCTTGAAAGTGTGCATCTTTTAACTACTATGGATGGTTATTCCTGGCCATCAGGACACACGATTGCAGCATTTACAGGAGCTACGTTAATTGGTAGAGAGTATGGAACATTATGCTTGATATTATTAATATTATTAGCATCTATCGTGGGTTTTTCAAGAATTTATATAGGGGTCCATTATCCATTGGATGTAGTTTCAGGAGCACTGATAGGTGTATTACTGGCTTTACTGGTTTTAAGGTTTGAAAACAGTATCATTTCGAATTTTAATGCTTTAAAACAACGTATAATGGCAAAAAATTAATTTTTATATATTTAAAATGATATTTTTAATTTTATTAATTAAAACTTATAAAAGGTTATTATAAACGCGTATAAATCCAAAATACTATTTATTAACCTGATTTTAAGCATGCTATATTCTTACATAATCGTCTGCTTATTGTAGTCATCTTTGAAAATAGAAAACCTTATTAACTTCATTTAGATGTATATATTAAGTGGCAAGGGGTATTTTCTGCTGTAATTATACCGCCTACAGTCTTATAATTTACTCC
This sequence comes from Methanobacterium sp., assembly GCA_016222945.1. Lineage (NCBI taxonomy): Archaea > Methanobacteriati > Methanobacteriota > Methanobacteria > Methanobacteriales > Methanobacteriaceae > Methanobacterium > Methanobacterium sp. Next base: position 181,426 of record JACRPY010000004.1, read on the forward strand.
TTGCCCAAATTTAAATTTATAATTCAAAAGATAAATGGAATTTAAAGATAGGCCATTGAATCCAGCAATAAATCATTAAACTTAAAAATAAGTTTAAAATAAACCATAAATGATAGAATGCCAATACTAAAAGATACAGAAAGGGAACAGTTAAGACAACTGGTCAAAGCTTGCCTTCTTGAAATCAGCAAGTTAAAAATAGAACTTAAAAAATGTCAGAAGGAATCAAAAGACAACCGTAAATTAGATAATAGCGCAATAAATGAAAAAAATAATGAAATTCAGGAACTTAAAAAAACATTAGAGCAAAAAGAAAAGAAGATTGAACAACTCACAGGTGTTTTGGATAAAAAAGATACTGAATTAGAGGAATCAAAAAAGATAAAGGTTTATTTTGACGCGCTTACAGAAAGACCTAAAAAAGATTTAACATCATTCCAATCACAAGTTTATCAACTACTTAGCTTCAAAAAAAGCACTGCTGAAGAGATGTATGGTGATATTACAAGTATAATATTTAAAGAACTATCTCTTGATAATTTTAATAGTATTTTAAGAAATTTAGAGAGGAAAGGTTATTTTAAATCATTTGAAGAGGATGGGGAAGTTTTTTGGCAGAAAATAGGGAAGTAAAAACTATTTATATATCATATTAATTAATAAAGTGATAATGGAGGTTTTTTTATGGATATTGGAGACTATTATTCTAACTCTATTGAGGGATTTAGAAAAAACCCTAAGCTTGCAGTTCCTGTATTAGTAGGATACATAGGAATGTATGTTATTGCTCTAATATTAGGGCTGATAGTTATAGTCGCCTTATTTGGCATGGGATCGTTGAGCACTGGCCAATTTAATATAAATTCAATGAATTACACAAGTATTGGAACATTATTTGTATTTTATTTGGCGATTTTGGTTATTATTTTTGTTATCAGCTGTTGTATAGCTGCTGCAACTATTGGAATGTCTAAAAAGATAATTAATGGTGAAAAACCAGAGTTAGACGCAGGATTAAAAAGCATTAAAAAGTATATTATTAAAATAGCTCTTGTTTCAATTATATTTGGCCTTATTTTAGTGGTATTCACTTTGCCGGTGGTTGCAGGAATTGCTGTGGATTATATGTATGGCTTGTTTCCCGCTTTAACTATAATCGGAGGATTAGTAGCTGTATGTCTTTGGATTGTTACGTATATTCTTTTCATGTTTACATATCAGTCAATAATTGTAGGTAAAAAATCGGTAATAGGCTCTATAAAAGACAGTGTAAAAGTACTTAAAAAAAATTTATTGGAAGTAATTGTGGTGCTTGTTATTAATGCCGTTATTTTGTTAGGTATTGGTGCTCTTATGTTCTTTATAAACATGTTTTTAGGTTTAATACCTATTGTGGGTGCATTTATAGGCTTAATTTTGAGTTTAATAGTAAATTCATTGACATATCCTTACTTTACTCTTGTTCTTACATATCTATACATGGATAAAAAAGACAAAATAACAGCAGATAGCAGGTATATTGATTAATTTTTCCTAAGAACAGATGTTCAATTACTTCATTTTTTTAATTTTTTTATTTTAGTAATAGAGGGATAAAAAATAGAAAAATTACATCTTAAACACACCTTAATTTTAATAAATTCTATAATAATTTGTTTATTTATTAATTAAAGAATAATATAATTAATTTAACTTAAATTAAAGTGTTTAAGCTGGTTTAAAATGCGTAAAGCCTCTTATAAATGTTTATACAAAATTTTTAGAGTTTAAACAAGGAATTGTGTTTTTTATTCCAATTTAATAATTTTGTTTTTAGAGATTAAAACACAAAATAGGGTATTTAATAGAATAACAATAGTTATGGATTGATAAATATTTTGAAGGTATAAATTAACAGTATAAAAACATTTATCATCTCCTCTTTGGGAGAATGTAATTTAATTTTATTTTTATTAGTGAAAATAAGAACTAAAAGAGCTAATTTATAGTACCTCATTAGAATCTCTTCTAAATGCGTTTTAAATTTAAAAAAGAGCCCTAAATACTCCTTTTTTTAATATTAGAATCAAAAGATTTATATAGTTTCTTCATTTTATTAATATATGTTCTAAAATGTCTTAAATAATTCATTTGGCAATTAGAACATGGAGGCGGTAAAATTAAGCGACGATCTTTAAGTGCGATATTACTATTATCAATTATGGTAATTTGCACCGTTCCTTCATCCTGGAGCTTAGATAGCCAGGATGTATCGAAGGAGAGTCAAATTGCATTAAATTATAAAAATATTCCAACTGTAAGTGCTACATCTACAGTTAAAGTAAATGCAGCTTCTAAAATACGTAAAAAAGTCAAAGCAAAGAAAGTTACCAAACGTAAAGTAACTAAAAAAGTGAAAGCAGTCAAAAGATACAAAGTGAAAGTCAGATACTTCTACAAGGGTAAATGGAGAACTAAATATGTTTACAGGACTTACACACCTGTAGCAGTTTCCAGACCTGCACCAGCACCAGTAATCAGAGATGTTCCTTATTGGGAATGTTACGGACCATCAGCAAACTGCCAATCAGATAACGCAGATATAATATCCTACGCTCGTTATTTATCGACTATACCTAATCCAGATCCTCGTCCACCATTACCAACAGCAGTAGATTCACCAGGCGCTGAGCCACAGCAAAGCAATTATATTGACGAAACAGCTTATAATACTGCACATTCAGCATGGGAGAGCACAGAACCACAGCAACCAGGCGATGAGCCACAATTAAGTGATTATCCTGACGAAACAGCGTTTAATACTGCACATGCAACATGGGCAAGTCAAAGTGCTGCACATTCAGCATGGGCAAGCACAGAACCACAGCAAAGTAGCTATCTTGATACAGCAGCTTATAATGCTGCACATGCAACATGGGCAAGCCAGAATACGGCATATCAAGATTATTTAACAGCAAAAGCTGCTTACGATAATTGGAGCCCTACTGTAGTGGTTTCAGACTATCAAAAAGCAGTTAACATATTTGAAGAAGTTCAACATAAAACTGCGTATTCATATTATTATAATACGCAGCGTGGGGCATACCGTACGCTAACTGAAAGGTTAGCTAACTGTTGTGATCATGCACACGCAATAGTTGCTCTTGCAAGAGCAGCAGGACTTCCAGCAAGATACAAACATGGAGACTGTACATTTAACAGTGGACTGAGAACTGGACATGTTTGGGCCGAGATATGGGCAGACGGACGATGGTATTGCGCAGACGCTATTAGTTTGAGTAACTCACTTGGAACTATAAACAATTGGAATACAGGAACATGGACATTGAAAGGTATATATTCATCATTACCTTTCTAAATTCTTTTTTTTTATTTTTAGATTTTTTTAGGCTTATTTTTAATATCAAATTTACTAATCAAAAAGTATTTATAGAACTGCTAACCTACTGATAAAGTACAAAACAATAGAGGTTAGGAAAATCTTTTGATTTTCTAAACCACAAACTTTTAAAAAAATTTTGAGGTGATAATGTGGCACAATTAGGTGGTGGAAACCAACCGATATTAATTTTACCAGAAGGTACTAACAGATTATTAGGAAGAGACGCTCAAAGAATGAACATTATGGCAGGCAAAGTCCTCGCAGAAACCGTAAGAACAACATTAGGTCCAAAAGGAATGGATAAGATGCTTGTTGACGGACTTGGAGACATTGTAGTAACTAACGATGGTGTAACAATCCTTAGAGAAATGGATATTGAACACCCAGCAGCAAAAATGCTTGTTGAAGTTGCAAAAACCCAGGAAGATGAAGTAGGAGATGGAACAACAACAGCAGTCATTATAGCTGGTGAATTACTCAAAAAAGCTGAAAGCTTACTGGATCAAGATATACACCCAACCATAATTGCAATGGGTTACAGACAAGCAGCAGAAAAAGCACAGGAAATATTAAACGTTATTTCAATAGATGCTGATGACCGTGACACTCTCTTAAAAGTTGCAATGACTGCAATGACAGGTAAAGGAACAGAAAAAGCAAGACAACCATTAGCAGAACTTATTGTAAGTGCTGTAAAACAGGTTGAAGAAGACGGCGAAATCGACAAAGATCACATTAAAATAGAGAAAAAAGATGGTGCAGTAGTAGAAGAATCAAAACTAGTTCAAGGTGTAATCATCGACAAAGAAAGAGTACACCCTGGAATGCCTACAAAAATCGAAGACGCAAAAATCGCACTCTTAAACTCTGCAATAGAAGTTAAAGAAACCGAAGTAGACGCAGAAATCAGAATTACCGATCCTGCACAAATGCAAGCATTCATCGAACAAGAAGAACAGATGATAAAAGACATGATCAACAAAGTCGAAGACTCTGGTGCAAATGTATTATTCTGTCAAAAAGGTATTGACGACCTCGCACAGCACTACTTAGCAAAAGCAGGCGTCATGGCTGTAAGAAGAGTTAAAAAATCCGACATGGAAAAACTGGGTAAAGCAACAGGTGCAAAAGTTGTAACCAACATTGAAGATCTATCCTTCGGTGACCTTGGAGAAGCTGGAAAAGTTGCAGAACAGAAAATATCTGGCGAAGACATGATATTTGTTGAAGAATGCAAAGATCCAAAAGCAGTCACACTATTAGTCAGAGGTTCAACCAACCACGTTGTAGATGAAATCGAAAGAGCAGTAGACGACGCAATAGGCGTAGTTGCAGCAACAGTAGAGGACAAAAAGGTTGTAGCTGGTGGAGGAGCACCTGAAATAGCAATATCTAAGGGATTAAAAGAATATGCTGACACTATAAGTGGAAGAGAACAATTAGCTGTTACTGCATTTGCAGAAGCATTAGAAGTTGTTCCAAAAACACTCGCAGAAAACGCTGGACTTGACAGCATTGACGCTCTTGTAGATTTAAGAGCAGCACACGAAAAATCCTTATACATGGGATTAGACGTGTTTGAAGGTGATGTACGAGATATGTACAGAGCTGGAGTTGTTGAACCACAAAGAGTTAAAAAACAGGCTATTCAATCCGCTGCAGAAGCTGCAGAAATGATACTCCGTATCGATGATGTTATAGCATCAACAGGTACAAGAGCTCCTGATATGGAAGGAATGGAAGGTATGGGTGGAATGCCTGGCGGCATGCCTCCAATGATGTAACCATGCAAAAATTTTTAATTTTTGCATGCCTAAAATCAAAGCCTGGGAAAATTTTAAATTTTCGTGGCGTCAAAATTCGTAGAATTTTGACAGATTTTCGAGCATTTAAAGGCATTTGCCTTTATTCTTTTTTTATTTTTAAATTAAAGTTTAATTCTAATTATTTTATCGTCACCAGATTGAGGAACACCTCTACCGTCACGATTTGAAGTGGAAATATACAGATATCCTTTATGTTCAACAACTTCTCTGATTCTTCCTAAATTTGTAAAAAGTGCTTCTTCACCAGTTACAGTTTTACCGTCTGCAGAAAGGCTGATTTTACGTAACTGTGAACCTCTAAGCCCTGAAACATATAGATTACTATTATAATATGCTATTCCTGATGGTGCAAGTGTAAAATCAGTATAAAAAATCAATGGTTTAATATAACCTTGTGGGGAGTTATTCCCTTGATAAATGGGCCAGCCATAGTTTCCACCCTTTAATATAATATTTATTTCATCATATCTTGTTTCACCATGCTCTGATGAATACATTTCTTTGCTTTGAGGGTTCCATGTTATTCCTTGAGGATCTCTATGTCCATAAGAATAAACATAGTTTCCAAATGGATTATCTGAAGGTATTGTACCGTTTTTGTTTATTCTAAGTATTTTACCGCCTGTGGAATTGATATTTTGAGCTAATTGCTTGTTACCGGCTTCTCCTGTTGTAATATATAAAAATCCATCAGGTCCAAACTTTATGCGGCCTCCGTTGTGGATTTGGCCGCCAGGAATATTGTTAATTAGTATGGTTTCATTTTCTAATTTTTCATTTAAAGTGAATCTTGATAATCTATTGCTATTTTGCACTGTGTAATATAGATATATGAATCTGTTTTCATTGAAGTTTGGATCAACTGCAATTCCCAGTAAGCCAGATTCTCCTATTTGAGTGATATTTATGTTTCCTATTATTTTGGAGGTACCGTTCTTTAAGATGCTGACCTTTCCATTACGTTCAGTAAAGATCATTGTGTCATCTGGAAGAAAATCAATAGCCCAAGGAGTATCTAAATTCAACGCCATAACTTCTGTTTGGTAAGTAGGCTGATTTACAGGTTTTAAAATAAAAATTAGTGTAATTAAAATTAGAATAGTAAAAACAAAGATTATGATGTATTTATTTTTCATTTTTACAGTCCTTTTCTATATTTATTATATTTTATTTTGTATTTCATTTTATATTAAATCTGTCTTATATCACAAAAAATATCTAGTAAACAATGATCATCCAAAAAAGACACAAAAACCAGTTTTTTCCATAAATGCAAATTAATTTCTAATAGCTCCAACATAACTATCGTATGTTGGTGGTGAAGAAATTTTTAGATGAATACAAATTTTTCATAAAGAAAATGGGCTTAATCGGAATATCAAACTTTCTAATAACCATAACACCAGTTATTTTACTTCCAATTTTAACTCAAAACCTTCCAATTCAAGATTATGTGATTTGGGTACAATTTCAAATTACAATCACCTTAATTCCTGCTGTCGCTATATTGGGATTGCCTTACACCATGGTGCGGTTCATGTCCGCATCGAAAAGTAAGGAGAACATACAGGAATTCTTTTATTCATTCATGTTTACAGTTATGTTCGCCAGTTTAATTATGGCATTAATACTATTTCTTCTTGCAGGCCCCATTTCCAATGCTATATTCAATGGAAATATTGAAATTGGATTAATTTTACCTGCAACTGCATTTATGACAGCATTAACACTGCTTTTCTTTGATTTTTTCAGAGCATTCAACCAAATGACAAAATACGCTATATTAACAACATTACAGGCTTATTTAATTGTTATTATTGTTACAGCATTTGTTTTGCTTGGTTTTGGGATATTAGGGGCAATAGCAGGAATTTTTATCACCCAAGTTCTAATTTGCATAATCATGTTTATTTTAATTTCAAAACAAATCGGCTTTAAAATTCCTCAATTTAAGAATTTAAAGGAATTTCTATCTTTTGGATTACCTACAATTCCCAGTAACATGTCTTTTTGGATACTGGATGCTACTGATCGTTATGTAATTGGTTTGATGCTTGGCGTAACTGCTGTAAGCTATTATTCTGCAGGTTATACCATAAGTGCTTTAATGTCCCTTCTTACAGCACCTTTATACACAGTTCTGCTTCCCATCTTATCGGGCTATCATGCTGAAGGAAGAATTAAAGACACCAAATTTCTCTTAAACTACTCCATAAAGCTGTATTTGGTCATTGCTATACCTGCTGTTATTGGATTATCTTTCCTTTCAAAACCTCTTCTATTTATCTTATCTACACCAGAATTAGCCCTAAATGGATTCATGATAACACCAATTCTTGCTATAGGTGGATTATTCTTTGGCCTTTACTGTATTGTAACCCAAATACTTGTATTAGAGAGAAAAACCAGAATTACAGGTAATATATGGATTATTTCAACCATATTAAACATAGTCTTTGACATAACATTCGGATACCTATTTGGAATAATGGGAATTGCAGTAACTACACTGGCTATTTACTTATTCGCATTTTTAATCACAGTTTATTATTCATTTAAGTATATACGTTGTAATTTCTATTTTGGATTTATAACAAAGACCATCTATGCCGGATTTTTCATGGCAGCAGTTTTACTACTTTTAAATCCTTATGGAGTAATTAACATAGTAATTTCAAGTTTAGTCGCCTTTGCAGTGTATATGGTTAGTTTATGGCTTTTTAAAGGAATTAGAACCTATGAAATCAAATTTTTCATTGATGTTATAAAAGAAATATTTACCAATACCTACAAATCAATAACATCTTTAAAATAAATTTTATAATAAAAAATAAATTGATTTAAATATATTTAGGAGATGTATAAATGTCATTATTTAAAAGAACCAAGGGATATGAAGATATAAAACCAGAAGATACATTAAAATTATTTGAAGAAAACAAAGATAATCCCAGTTACGTTGCTTTGGATGTACGTTCCATAGAAGAATATAACCAGGGCCATATAGAAAATGCAGAGCTACTAAATGTTAATTCTAATGATTTTGAAGATGGACTGGCAAAAATGGATAAAAACAAAACTTATTTTGTATACTGTAAAGCAGGGCATAGAAGCAAAAAAGCAGCGAATTTAATGTTAAAAAACGGATTTAAAAATGTATATAATGTTCTTGGAGGATTTGACAAATGGAAATCAAAAAACTTACCATTTGAAAAATAATTAAGCTAACGGGGGATATCTATGAAAAGAGATATTATTAAAATTAATGAAGAAAAATGCACAGGATGCGGCGATTGCATTACTGGATGCCCTGAAGGAGCTTTACAGGTGATTGATGGGAAAGCCAGACTTATAAGCGATTTATTTTGTGATGGATTAGGTGCATGTATTGGAAATTGTCCACAAGACGCTATAGAAGTTGAACAAAGAGAAGCTGAACCTTATGATGAGGCTAAAGTCATGGAAAATATTGTAAAAGCAGGGCCTAATGTTATAAAAGCCCATTTACAGCATCTTCATGAACACTGCCAAGATGATATTCTAAAAGAAGCAACTGATTATTTAATGAATGAAAATATTGAAATCCCTGACTTAGAAGAAAAACCATTGGCATGCAGCTGCCCCGGAACAATGACTCAAGATATAAGCAATCAGCCAGAAAATAAAAGTGAAGCAATATTATTAAATGCAGAGCTTAAAAACTGGCCCATACAATTACAACTTTTAAATCCTAATGCACCATACTTAAAAAATGCTGATTTACTCATTGCAGCGGACTGCGCACCATTTGCGTACCCTAATTTCCATCAAAGGTTCTTAAAAGATAAAGTTTTAATAATTCTATGTCCAAAACTGGATAAAACAATAGATCAGTACGTGGATAAATTAGCTGAAATATTTAAAAAACAGGACATAAAATCCATTTCCATAGTACATATGGAGGTCCCATGCTGTGGAGGCATAGAAATCATTGTTAAAAGAGCATTAGAAAAAGCTCAAAAGAACATAATCATTAAGGACTACACTATTTCTATTAATGGACAAATAATATAAAATAAACAAAAAAATAAGGAAAATTTTACAGCTTAAAGCTGTAATTTAAATTTTAAAGGATTTAGTTGGACATTATGTGAACAGCTGCAGTTCCGCCAGTTCCACCAATATTGTGGGTCATACCGATTTGGGCACCTTCAACCTGTCTTTTACCGGCTTCGCCTCTAAGTTGCCATACAATTTCTGCTGCTTGAGCTATACCTGTGGCTCCTAATGGATGTCCTCTGGCTTTAAGGCCTCCAGATGGATTTACTGGGATTTGACCGTCTAATTCGGTCATACCTTCTTCTATTGCTATTCCGCCTTTTCCTTTTTCAACAAATCCAAGATCTTCAATTGCAAGTAACCCATTTATGCTGAAACAATCATGTACTTCTACTGCATCAATATCTTTTGGTCCAATGCCAGCCATTTTGTATGCATTTCTTACTGCATGTACTGTAGCATCAATAGTGGTTAAACTTTTCCTATCATGCAATGCCAGGGTTCCTGAAGCCTGTGCAGATGCTTTAATATAAATAGGTGTGTCAGTGTACTTTTTAGCTTCTTCTGCAGGGCATAAAATAGCTGCAGCAGCCCCATCAGATACAGGTGAGCAATCAAGAAGTCTTAATGGGTCTGCGACCATTGATGAGCCTAATACAGCATCTACTGATATTTCCATTGGATACTGGGCAAGAGGATTTTTAGCTCCATTTTTATGGTTTATAACTGAAACCATGGCTAATTGTTCTCTTGTTGTTCCATATTCATACATATGTCTTCTGGCCATCATAGCATAAAGCGATGGAAATGTAATGCCTTGCTGTGCTTCCCATTCTTGATCAGAAGCTGTAGCAATAGCTGGAGTTGGATCTACAACATCAGTCATCTTTTCAACACCAGCAGAAATAACTATGTCATGATACCCTGATGCAACGGCCATTATACCGTTTCTTAATGCTAATCCTCCTGATGCACATGCTGCTTCAACACGAGCGCATGGAATAGGGGTTAGTCCTGCATGATCTGCTATTAACGATGCAATGTGTTCCTGTTGAACAAAAAGACCAGCAGACATGTTTCCAACATACATTGCCTCTAAATCTGCTCCTTCTAAATTTGCATCTGCAACAGCCTTTAATCCGGCATCAGTTATTAAATCTCTAAATGATTCATCCCAGAGTTCCCCAAATTTAGTTTGTGAAACTCCGATAATTGCAACATCTCTCAAGGAATATTCCTCCAATTAAAAGTGTTTAATTTATTATTTCAATAATTTTATAAGTTTTTTATTTAGTTTTAAGTTCTATGCCATTCGTAGTTTGCCTTTAAATTTAGCATACATAGCATAATCAACGTAACTTTTGTTTAAGACCATTTCTGCAACTTTAGGGGCATTATCACGGTTTTTATCTATATCATCGTTTACTGTTATGCTGAATGCATCGCTTCCAGCACCAGATCCGTAGGATACAGCAAATATTCTGTCTCCGGGATTTGCAATATCTAATATTGCAGCTAATCCCAGTGGAGTTGCTCCAGAATAGGTATTTCCAATAATGGGTGTTAATAAACCTGTTTTTGACTGTTCATTGTTGAATCCGAGTTTTTTTGCAGCTTTAAGGTAAAATTTACCATTGGGCTGGTGGAAAACTACATGATCATAATCTGAAGCTTCAGTACCCATCTTTTCAAACATACCTTTTGCTGCAGATAACACGTGTTTGAAGTATGCTGGCTCTCCTGTGAACCGTCCTCCGTGGCGAGGATAAGGCTTCCCTTCTCGTCTATAAAAATCAGGAGTGTCTGTTGTAAAACTGTAAGTTCCTTCAAAATCGGCGATGGTGTTTTCTTTTCCAATTATGAATGCTGCTCCTCCAGCGGATGCTGTGTATTCAAGTGCATCTCCTGGAGCTCCTTGTGCAGTATCTGCCCCTACAGCTAATCCATAATCTGTGATTCCAGAGTCTACAAGTCCCATACATATTTGCATCGCAGCAGTACCTGCTTTACAAGCAAATTCTAAATCTGCAGATGTTAAATGTGGCGATGCTCCAATAGCTTCTCCAAGTATGGTTGCAGTGGGTTTTACTGCATATGGATGTGATTCTGATCCAACGTAAACTGCTCCAATTTCTTGAGGATTTATCATGGCTCGTTTTAGAGCATATCTTGATGCTTCCACAGAAATAGTTGCAGTATCTTCATCAGGGGCTGGAACAGATTTTTCCTGTACTACAAGCCCTCTGGAAATAGCTTTTGGGTCGTCCCCCCACACTTTGGCTATTTCTTCTACTTTTATCCTGTATGAAGGTATATAAACTCCATATCCTACAATTCCTGCCATTTAGTATCACGACCGTTAAATAATCAATTTTACAATTTAAATATTGTTTTTAAATTGCTAATATGTTTTAAAAATTTAAACAAAATATAATTTTTTGTATATAAAAAGTTAGTTGTATTTTGATTGCTTATAACAAACTTATAAACTTTACTATAAATATTATTAATAAAAAAGAGTTAACAGGACCTAATATTTAAAATTAGGTCATTATATTCTTATTTACTTAAAAAAAGTATTCATATTGAATATATTAATTCAAAATCCGAATATATAAAATTTTAGTTCCTTTAATAAATCCTACACCTGCTTCTGTTTCAATGGCAACATTCAAATAGTTATCTATGGCTAAAAGCTTACCTTCTTTGCTTTCATCATCTTTTTGCAGAATTTGAACATCTTTATTTTGAAACTGTAGTAGCTGTCTGTGAAGTGGATTTTCCTTTTTTTCTTCTGATCTAGCCGCTATAATTTTGCCTCTCATTTTATCATCATCACCATCATTAATCTAAAAAATATTTTGATATAACTAATGTTTTTAGCTTTTTATATAATTAATTTTATGATCTCCTAAATTTATATAAGATTGCTATTTTATTTAAACGTTGTTTTAGACATTAAATTTGATTATTTCTCTTGCCAGCTGTAACGTTCTTCTTTCCATGGATCACCACGGTTATGGTAACCATTAGACTCCCAGAATCCTCTTTTATTTTCTGATATAAATTCTACGCCAGTTACCCACTTAGCACTTTTCCAAAAATATAGTTTAGGAACAACAAGCCTTAAAGGACCTCCGTGCTTTGAATTTAGTGGTATATCATTGTGCTTTGTTGCAAATAAAACATCATCTTCAAAAAAGTCTTCAATAGATAAATTAATTGTAAAATCTTTTTCTGCATGAATCATAACAAATTTAGCTTCAGGGAGAATTTTTACTACTTCTTTAATAGCAGAAGAGCTGACACCTTCCCATAAATTGTTTAATTTTGACCAGGAAGTTACACAGTGTATATCTGAAAAAACTCTACTCGGGGAAAGTGACATAAATTCTTCATAACTCAATTCTTTTTCTTCCTCAACCAGTCCAAATATCCGAAACTTCCATTTAGATGTATCAATTTTTTGCACTGAACCAGCCTGTAACACTGGCCATTCTTCTACTTCATGCTGGCCTGGAGGAATCCTATTTTTTCTTTTAGTATCATCACTAATAATTAAACTTTTATCTGCAAGTAAATCCTTAATTTTTTCTTCATTTAAAGTGTTATCATTCTTAATTTTGCCTTTAATTCCTCCAAATAACTCTTTCAATATTAATCCTCCTTTGATGCACTTAAGTTTAATAAATCTAATAATGTTTCTAAATTAGTTGTTGGAGTTTTGCATGTGTTATTTGAGCATATATATGCTGTAGCTTTATAATCATCCATTTTTTTAAATTCAAGAGATGGAATTATTTTCATTAATTCCCGATTATCACCATTATTTGAATTTAACACAACTGTTTTATTAGGGATAAAATTACGTCTAACAGCATTTAACATGGAATTTGTATCATCTGTTTGGGGATTTCCAGCTATGACTATTTCATAGGAAGGTCCAAATTTAAAATCAAGTCCACTTAAAAACTGTGTAAACCCGTTTGGTGTTCTGGCCACAGTTTCAGAAAAAACTTTTTCTATATTCAATGCTTTATGTTTAAACTCTTCATTTTCAGTTATAATGGAAAGTTTAAGTAAATTAAGCATCATAATGGAATTTCCTGATGGAATTGCTCCATCATAAATTTCTTTTTTCCTTAAAAGAACTGTTTCTTTATATTCTGGAGTAAAATAGAAGCCTCCATTTTTATTATCCCAAAAATGATCAAGAAGAGTTTTATTTAAAGATAATGCAGATTTAAGGTATTTTAAATCAAAAGAAGCTTCATACAACTCTAAAAATCCATAAATCAAGAAAGCATAATCATCTAAATGCCCATCAATTACAGCTTCACTATCTCTGAAACGGTGGTAAAGACGATTATTTTTAATTATATTTCTAATTATGAAATCTGCAGCTTTAACTGCTGCATTTAAATATTTTTCATTAGAAAAAACTTGAGCACCCTTTGCAAGGGAAGCTATCATAAGCCCGTTCCAGTCTGTAAGTATTTTATCATCTTTATGGGGAGCTAAACGTTTCCTACGAACGTTAAATAACGTATTTCTAATTTTTTCTATTTTTTCTTCTAATTCTTCCTTGGAAATGCCTAATATTTCAACCATATCATCAATTGAATTTTTAATGTGCAGTATATTAACTCCTGTTTTTTTACCAGTGGATTCATCAGTAAAATTACCTTCAACTGTAATATTAAACAGTTTAGAAGCTAAATGGGCATCTTTTTTTTCAAGAACATTAAAAATTTCGTCATTACTCCATAAATAAAATTTTCCTTCAACTCCTTCGCTATCTGCATCTTCAGCCGAATAGAAACCACCTTCTGGAGATTGCATATCTCTTATTATGTAATCAAAAATTTCAAACGCCTTTTTTTTATATTTTTCATATCCTTTAGCTTGAAATGCTTCAATATAAACCATGGAAATCAGGGCTTGATCATAGAGCATTTTTTCAAAATGAGGAACCAACCATTGCTTGTCTACAGAATAACGATGAAAACCAAAACCTATATGGTCATAAATTCCCCCATTACCCATAGAATCAAGGGTTTCAACTACCATACTCAATGCTTTTTCATTTCCAGTTCGTTTCCAGTATCTAAGTAAGAATAAAAGGTTGTGGGGTGTTGGGAATTTAGGGAATTCTCCAAATCCTCCGTAAACATCGTCAAAATTATTTAAAAGGAGATTATATGCATTATCCAGAATTTTTATTTCTAATTCATTTCCTGAGGGGATATCAGAAATTTTTTGGAGATTATCTATAATTGTGTCTGCTGAATCATTAATTTCATCCAAACGAGTATTCCACATTTCTCTAACATTTAAAATTAAATCTTTAAGCCCTACCATTTTATAATGGCTTTCTTTTGGAAAATAAGTTCCTGCAAAGAATGGCTTTTTGTCTGGAGTCATTATAATGGTTAATGGCCATCCACCACTTCCAGTTATCATCTGGCATACAGTCATATAGATATTGTCCAGATCAGGCCTTTCTTCACGGTCTACTTTAATATTAACAAAGTTTTTGTTCATTAAACTGCTAATTTCAGGGTCTTCAAAGGATTCATGGGCCATTACATGACACCAGTGACATGTTGAATATCCAATAGATAAAAAAATAGGTTTATTCTCATTTTTTGCTTTTTCAAATGCTTTATCGCTCCAAGGATACCAATCCACAGGATTTTCTTTGTGTTGAATTAAATAAGGACTTTTTTCATTAATTAAATGATTGTATTTAATTTTTGATTTTTTATTTTCATTATCCATACTCAATCTCCATTAATTAGTCTAAATAATCATATTTGGGCAAATAACATGCTTAAAAACATTAATTAAATATCTAAATTAATTTATGAATGGGTTTGATTGATTATAAACTGATCAAAAGATAAATTTCATTTCTTAATGATTTATTGGATTATTGTAATGATTTAAATCTTTTATTTATTGATACAACATTTGTTGTCACGATTATATATTTTTTTTTACACTTCTATTTTAAGTACAAATTATAATATATTAAAAATCTAAACATTAATTTAGATTCACTAGATGCAAATACTATATATAAATATTTTCAGGTGCAATATGGTTAAACTGGACTTATTAAATTAAATTCATTATTTGGAAGTGTAATCTCTTAAATTAATACAGATTTGAATTATATAATCGATAAAAAAAAGTTATGGTGACTTAAATGAGCCTTATAATATCATACATAGGAAGCAATGGTTGTGTAATAGCGGGAGATAAACGTAGAATTGGTTTTGTCGGTGATAAAGATAATAGAGAAAAATTAGAGAAGTATCTTTATTCTGGTGCTATTCAAACAGATGACGAACTAATTAAAGTGGCAAAAGAACTTGAAATATCAATTAAAATATCTGATGATGCCCAAAAAGTTCGAAGTATTGATAATAACGTTGTAGTTGGAGAAGTAGCTTCCAAAACACCCTTTGAAGCTAGAAGAAAAAGAATTTATGGAGCTACAAACGGATATATCATTACAGAACTTTTAGGATCAAATATTGATAAAATGAAGGATGGAGACAGTTCCATAATTGTTTTTGGAAACAAAATAACTAAAAAAATGGCAAATGAATATCTTCAAGAACATTGGAAATCTAAATTAAATTTAAATGATGTTTCAACTATTTTCCAGAAAGTTTTAGAAGAAGTATCCGCTAAAACCCCGTCTGTAAGTAAAGAATTTGATATTGTCACTAAACACAGTAATTTAGATAAAAAAGAAGCTCAAAAAGTTTTAAGAGAAACAATTGTAGAGGATGTAAAAAGGCTTCAAAAATGGAGAGAAGAATTAAAAGAACAGCAAATGAACGTGTCTAAAACTATGGAATTAGCATCAAAAATAGTAAATGAAGGAATTATAGGTCAAATTAAAAGTATTGAAGGCAATAAACTTTTTGTTACTTTAAATAATAATATACAAGCTTTTGATGTTCAATGGAACATGGTTGCAGGGCCTGGAGATTTAATTGAAATGAACACTGACGATTCTTCAAGTTTAAATGTGGGAGATATGGCAGTTATTCAAAATGAAAACCTGTGCATTGCCCGAACAAAATCTCCCATCCAATGTGATGTTATACTCTGTAAAATAGAATAATTAAGAATTAAATTAACAATTAACTCATAAAGGTGAATAAATGAAACTAACTGTACTGGGAAGTGGTGGCGGACGCTTTCGCCACAATAACACAGCGTAGAATGACCGGCGGCTTGAGAATAGACGGTCTCGATGGAAAAAACATCCATATTGATCCAGGGCCTGGAGCATTAGTAAGAACATACCAGTTTGGGCTGAATCCACTTAAACTGGATGCGGTCTTAGTATCTCATTCACATACAGATCACTACAGTGATGCTGAAGTCCTTATAGAGGCCATGACTCGGGGAATGACCAGAAGAAAGGGCAGTTTAATGGGAAGCAAAAGTGTAATAGAGGGGTATAAACAATTTGGGCCATGTATTTCAAAATATCATTTAAGTAAACCAGATGTTTCAGTTTTAAATCCAGATAAAACTGCTAAACTGGATAATATTAAAATTAAGGGAACAAAAACTGTTCATGGGGATCCAACGGCCGTAGGATTTAATTTAAAGACAAAAGATTTCTCCATATCCTACACTTCTGACACCGAGTATTTTGAGGGACTCTATAAATACCATGAAGGTGCAGATGTGTTAGTTGCAAGTGTAATAAGGCCAAAAAATGAGCGAATACGGGGACATATGTGCACAGAAGATTTTATAACTCTTGTAAATGAAGTTTCGCCTAAATTTGCCATAATGACTCATCTGGGAATGAAAATGTTAATGAATGATGCCAAAGGAGAAGCAAACATAGTTAAAGAAAAGACTGGAGTCAATACAGTGGCTGCTTTTGATGGTATGAAAATTAATCTTTCAAATTTTGTGTCCCGGCAAAAAACTCTTTATGAATGAACCTTATTAAAAACAAAACATTATAATTTCTATTTATGATTTTTTTATTTCTTCTAATTCTTTTTCTATTTTATCTAATTTTTCTAAAATATTATTCAAAGATTTATTCTGTTCGTCAATTTCATTTTTTCGTTCTTTTTTTACCTCTTCAATAAGAGAAGATGCTATAGCTGCAGTAACCCATCCTGTATATCCTAATCCGACCACTATTGCTATAACAGCTATTAATTTTCCTATTCCAGTATAGGGAACTATATTTCCATAACCAACTGTTGACATGGTCACAATCATGAAAAATGCTGAATTATCAAGGTTTGTGGCCTGTGGATTAACTGGAGATTCCACCCAAAAAAAGAGCATGGACCCAAATATAAATGTGATTACAAGAACAAACGTGGCATAATCCAGTTTTGTTTTTCGGCTAAACTTTATTATTTCTTTTATTTTTAATATATATTTAAATAAAGCATAAATTCTTACTAAAAACAATATTATAATCAGTAAATAAGTGTTTGGAAAAATTAAAATAACGATATATGCCAATGGCACTATGGCAAAGATTTCCATCCAATTCTGGGTTAAATACTGATTTTTATTTTTTTCTTTATTGATAACTATTAAAGTACGGACAAGTATCAAAAATGAAACAATCAGATCGAATTTAACCAAGCTTAATATGGATGGTTTTAAATTTAAAGCAAAATCTAAGGTCATAAAAATTAAAATTACAATATCAATAGATATAAAAAGGAATAAAAGAGCATTGAAGATTAGTTTAAAATTTCTTTGCATAGTATCATCTTAATTTCTATTTATCTATGAGTTCCTTTTTTTTTTGGGTTTTCCAGTTTGCATTTTCTCTACATACGTAAATAGGCTGCTTTGTATTTGCTCGTTGGTCATGTTTCCAGCTAAGCCTGATGATTCAACGCCTACTGTAAGGCCGCTAAATATTCCAAGTAAAAGTAAAACTCCTATTAATGCGGTTCCGACAGAATAACCTAAATTTTTAAAGGCATTCAAGAAACCAGAAGCATCACTTTCTTGATCACTTCGTACTGCAGACATGGTAAGGTTAGTTAGCTGGGAAAGTAAAAGACCTACTCCAACACCGAATACAACAGTTCCAGGAACAATATCTATTATTTGAGTATTTACATTAAATACTCCACCTAATATAAATGTTCCGGCTGCTGAAATAAGGAATCCCGTCATCAATATATACTTAGATTCTAATTTTGATGATAATTTTGCTCCGATTAATGAAAAGAATAGTATAGTTATTGATGCAGGTAAAAGGGCAACACCATTCATGAATGCGTTGAGTTTAGTGACCTGTTGAAGAAATACTGGAATTATGAAAAGGAATCCAGCTAAAGGTATTTGTTGTATAACTGAATTTATATTGCCTAATCCAAATATACGGTTTTTAAGAAGAGATATATCTGAAAGAGGCACTAAACCTTTATTGATCCGCCTTCTCTGCCATAATAAAAAGATTACAAATAAAATTGAGCCTGAAATCATTAATACTTCTACATATATCCAGTAATCAGGTCTTGTAAGTAATAAAATACCGAAAACAATTAAAATTAAAGATATTATGGAAAGCACTGCTCCTACAATATCTAAATCTTTCCATTTTAGTGTTGGTTTTGATTCAGTTAAATAATGTCTGAAGATCAATATTGCAGCAATAAAAACCAATTCTGATCCAAATACAAGTCTCCATGTAAGGTATGTGGTAAAAATTCCACCTATTATAGGACCTATTGCAGCACCTACTGCTGCTATGCCTCCCCAAATTCCGAAAGCTGTGACTTTATCTTTACCTTCGTAACTGGCACCTACAATTGTTGTAGTTGCAGGTAAAATCATGGCAGCGCCGATTCCTTCTAAAATTGACCATCCTATCATAAGCATAGTGGCATTGACACTTAATGTGGCCACAATTGTTCCGCTAGCATATATTAATAATCCTAAAAGAAAGGTTTTCTTTCTACCAAGAATGTCTTGAATTTTACTTCCTAAAAGCATAAATGAAGCAATAATCAGGGCATATAAAGCTATTATGGATTGGATCACTGTTAATGTTGTATTTAATTCTACAACTAAAGTTGTTATTGCCACATTCATTGCAGATGAATCTAAAACAATTATAAAAATTGCCATACAGGCAATTATCACTACTCCCCATTTATATTGGTCTTCATTTGCCATTATATCATACCATCATTGTTACATAAATAGATAAGGGCTTGTTTGGCTTTAAAATATTATTTTGGCATTTGTGACTTTTCTATTTCTGCTAATTGTTTTGGACTAATAAAGAATAGGGTTACACCATCTATTATTAACCAAATTCCAATTAAAAGAGCTAAATAGTAGGGGTTCCATGCAAATGAGGCTAATAAAATGTATATTATACCTATTATTATTCCCACTGCTCCAATACCCATTCCTGCAGTTCCTTCTTTGGTGAAAAATGCCATTATACCTGATATGATTAGGAAGAAACCTGCAAAGAAAATCCAAAAGCTTGCTAAGAAGCTGAATGCAAGTATATTTCCAAATAAACCGATTCCACCAACTATAGCAATTAGGCCCAGGAATAAGAATGCAATGCTTGTAGCTTTGCTTTTACTCCATATTTCAAAGCTTTGAACCAATAGCCATATACCTAAAAGGATTATAGCAAATCCTGCAAGTACACTGGCCGTAAATACACTGAAAAGGGGAAATGAAATTACTAAAATACCTAAAATTATTGCTAAAATACCTAACAATATGTTTCTTTCTTCAGCCATTTTTTTTTATCTCCTACACTTAACTCAAACAAGCCCTAATCTAATGAAAATAAGTATGCTTTTTATTTAATTTAAATTTTTGCAATTAGCTTGATATATTGACTGTAATCAATCTTTTAAGTTTAGCATTTGGAAAATATACACTAAAAATAGTTTAATTAAATGGAAATTCATGTTAAAAATGTTTGAGGAAAATTATAAGTATTAATTTTTAGATAATAATACTATGTCGGTGATAAAATGGATAACGAACGTTTAATTTTTCCAGGAATATTAATAGCTGCAGTAGTGATTATTGCTATTTTAGTTGCTAGTGTTGTGGGAAACAGCACATTTAGCAGCGGAAACATGTATTTTGAATATCCTAAATCATGGAATCAAGATCACGCTGTAGGAAGCTTTGATGGCAGTTCCTTGTACAGTGAAGTCACGTTAACGGCAAATATTCCTGATGATCAAAGTCCAACATCATATATTGTTATTCAAATTCAAAAGAAGGCCAAAGGAACATTGCAGCTTCCGGGAACAAACGAAATAGTGATGAATACAACAAATTCAACTATTGGAACTACCAATATAGGAAACATCAACGCGACCCAATTAGGAACATACGGTCCTAGTATAGCTCAAAAAGTCACAATCATAGAAACTAGCGATAGTTACATAGTTCTTGAATATATTTGCCCATTAAATGCAGTAAATCAGACTGAAGAAAGCTATAATATGATCTTAAAAACATTGAAGTTTCAAAAATAAATCAATTTTTTTTATTTTTAATTATTTTAAATTTTTGAGATAGAAATCTTATTATAATCTACAAGGACCAATAAAACCTGATCTAATCAGATGATCCACAATAATAATTGCAACAGATGATTCTGCAACAGATGTTATTCTTGGACAGATGCAAGGGTCATGTCGCCCTTTAATCTCTATTTTAGTATTCTCCTTCTGTTCAAGGTCAACAGTTTGCTGAGTTTTAGATATGGAAGGAGTAGGTTTAACCGCTATTCTTGCAATAATAGGCATACCATCAGATATTCCACCTAATATGCCGCCTGAATTATTTGTTTTAGTTTTAATTCCATTATTATCTATTTGAAATTCATCATTCATCGTAGAGCCTTTTAAACTTGAAGATTTGAATCCCAAACCTATTTCAACGCCTTTAACTGAACCAATTCCCATTAAAACTTTGGCAATATCTGCATCTAATTTGTCGAAAACAGGTTCGCCAAGACCAGCAGGAACATTTAAGGCAATGATTTCAACAGCTCCACCAACAGAATCTCCTTTCTCTTTTAAATCAAGGATTAGTTCTTCCATTTCCTTTGCAGCTTTTAAATCAGCACATCTAACAGCATTTTTTTCAATATTTTCTTCAATCTGGATTAAATCGACAGGTTCTGATTCAATTTCCCCAATTTTTGTTACATGAGCTATTACTTTGATATTTAATGTTTCTAGGAGTTTTTTTGCTATTGCACCACCTATTACATGCCCTATGGTGGTTCTTCCACTTGCTCGGCCGCCTCCCCTGTAATCATAATGCTCATATTTGGTTTCCCAGCAGTAATCAGCATGCCCTGGTCGTGGTTTTCCTCGAAGAGCTCTGTAAGCTGAAGAATCCATGTCTTTATTGTAAACAACTGCTGCAATGGGTGTTCCATCGGTTTTACCTTCAAAAATTCCGGATAAAACTTGAACTTCATCAGTTTCGCCCCTTGAGGTTGTAACCTTGCTTGTGCCTGGACGTCTTTTATCAAGTTCCTTTTGAATATCCTTTTTTGATAATTCCAGTCCTGCTGGACAGCCATCAACAACTGCTCCAAGAGCAACACCGTGACTTGAGCCGAATGTTGTTATTTTAAATATTTTGCCGATTGTGTTTCCTGACATGAATTCACATCCATTAATAACTCTTTTAAAAGGTAATTTCAATTCAATTAACTTGAAATATATTCATCTAATGGATATAATATCTGGTTTAACCTTTATTAATATTAATACAATAAAAAAATTATCTAATTTTTGCATATAATGCTTGATTATAAATCTGACCTGATTTTAATACACTATTTCTTAAAATACCTTCAAGAATAAAACCATTTTTTTCAAGAACTTTTCTTGAGCCTATGTTATCTTCAAGAGGTTTGGCGAAAATTCTATTGAGCGTTCGACAATCCCCGATTTTCGATGTTGAAGGAAACTCTGTTTCCTGAACCGCAAAACCTTTGGTTTTGCAGGCATCAAAATCGTCGGATTTTGACAGTTTCAATTCATTAAAACCATATTCTAAAATTTCTTTTAAGGCCGAAGATACAATTCCACGTCCCCAGTAATTTTCTCCCAGCCAATAACCAACTTCTGCACTAATTCTTTCGATATCTTCACCAATTGTAAGTCCTATGCCACCTACAGCTTCATTATTCACAGTTATTGCAAAATTACATATTGGATCTTCATTTTCTGCAATTTTTATCCAAAATTTCCCATCATCAACAGTATAAGGATATGGGAATATATCACGCATATTACTGGCTATTTTTGAATTATTAGCATTTTCTATTAAACTTTCAAGATCAGAATCTTTCCACCGCCTTAAAACACATTTATCGCATTTAATTATCATCTTTTACTCACTGCCAAATTTTATGAGATTAATTTATATCTTCTATTGAAATTATTTTTCCTTCTTTAAACTTAAAAATAGTAGTATATTGAAGTCTGATTAAATCATGCTTTTTAGGCCCGTCAGGTATATCAACAGCTAAAACACCTTTAAAATCAACATGGTTTTCTACCATATCATCTCCAAATTTTTGTTCAATTATTTTCATTTCTCTTTTTTCAAATAATTCAACTGGTTGATCTATTTGATTTTTAAAGGCTATTTTTCCATTTAATTCTACAGTGACTTCTTCACCTGCAATATTTTTGAATACCACATCTCTGTGAATATTTTTAAGCATTCCCTCTACATCAAATTCATTAAAAGATTTTATATATTGATCGGTAATTCTTTTCATTAATTTTTCTTTCATATTTGTGCCTCTTTCAGTGGAAAATACATCATCAAGGTTTTTACCAAAGAATGTTATTAATATAAATTAATTTAAATTTAACTAAACCAGTAGAATTTTATAAATTGTTTGTATTTGGGTGAAAAAATGCATGAGAAAATAATTGGAATTTACCAGAAACTCTACCAAATTTATGGTCCGCAAGGTTGGTGGCCGTTAATTAGTCATGCTGGAACTAATCCAACTAAAACAGGAGCTTTTAGAGGTTATCATCCTCAAAATTATGATTTACCAAACAATTCCAATCAAATTTATGAAGTGATTCTCGGCGCTATTTTGACCCAGAATACATCCTGGCTGCAGGCAGAAAAAGCATTATTTAACCTAAATGAATTAGATGCAATAGAACCTCAAAAATTATTGCAGTTAGATGATGAAACACTTAAATTAGCAATTAAATGTGCTGGATTTTTAAATCAAAAAGCAACTTATTTAAAAGAAATAAGCAAATTTTTCATAGAACTTAATGGGCGAATTCCCACAAGAAAAGAGTTAATTGCAGTTAAAGGAGTTGGAAACGAAACAGCAGACTCCATCATGCTTTATGCATATAAGCAGCCGGAATTTGTTGTTGATGCCTATACAAAAAGGATATTTGTTCATTTAGGGTTTGCAGATGAAAATATAAAATATTTGGAACTAAAAAAATTGTTTGAATCAAATTTACCTGCTGATGTTGCAATTTACAATGAGTATCATGCGTTGATTGTGGAGCATGCTAAAAGATATTACGGTAAAAAGCCTTATGGAGTAAATGACCCGTTAATACAGCATATATAATTATAATAAAATTGTTTCAAATGTTATTCGATATTTTAAGATAATTAAAAAGAAAAAATGGAAGAACATAAAATGTCAAAAATCACATTTTCAAATATCAGTGTAAAAATTATTAAATCAACATTTAAAAGTCGTTTTACTCTTGCAAAGGTCTGTAGGAAAGTACCGCCACTTGCAAAGGTTGTAGACAAATTGTTCTTTGAAGGTGACGATATACTGGTACTTCCCAGGGATTCTGTTATTAAATCGAATAATAAATCTTCATTTGAAGAGATTGAAGTAAATACAGATATTGAAATCCCAAAAGACATATTCCTTCCAAGTGAAGTTCTAAAAGAGATGATACAAAACTCCAGATATCATTTTATTATGGATTCATGCATATGCAGAGTTTCAACGGATTGTAAAGATTATCCTCATGATATTGGATGTTTATTTTTAGGTAAGGGATCAAAAAGGATATCTTCTAATTTAGGAAGAGTAGTTTCAAAAACAGAGGCCCTGGAACATGTTGATAAATCTCAAGAAGCAGGATTAGTGAATATTATTGGTAGAAACAAAATTGACAGTGTATGGTTGAACACAGGCCCTAAAGAAGAACTTTTATCAATTTGCAGTTGCTGTCCTTGCTGCTGTTTATGGAAAATGACTCCTGAACTTCCAGAAAATCTTGGTGAAAGCATTTCTTCCATGGTTGGAGTTGAAATAAAATTCAATGAAGATCTTTGCAATGGCTGCGGGAACTGTGCAAATGATATTTGCTTTGTAGAAGCAATCTACGTTGAAAATGGAAAATCAAAGATAGATATGAAAAAATGCAGAGGCTGTGGTCGCTGCGCTGAAATTTGTTTAAAAGGTGCAATAATAGTTGAAATGGATGATAATGCTGTTAAAAATTCAATTGAGCGTGTTAAGCCATTGGTGGACATAGAATCGGAATGATTCTAAAAATTAAATTTCAATTGCAATAATTATTTATAAAATCTGAACAAACTAATTTTATGCAACGAGAAAGCATTTACAAACAATATCAGCCTGAAAACAAACCTAACCATGAAAAAGGTGTTAAGGCATATTGGTTTGTATTTAATTCAAATAAGATGTTGATAAATGCCGAAGATGGTCAAATTCCTTTTTTAGAAAACTTAAAAGAGTTAAATATCACTCCTGAAAGGAAAATTTATCTGGGAACAATTAGGGGTCATCCTTGCTATTGTGCAGAAGTAGAAAAACCTATTGTGCATGAAAAAATGGATTTTTATGATTTAAGATCACTGTACTCTGTTTTAGGTGAAGATATATATCTTTTAGCTGGTAGAGCTGTCCAGATTATTAACTGGGATAAAAATCACCAGTTTTGCGGTAAATGCGGTACATCAACAGAAACTATAGATGGTGAAATGGCTAAAATTTGTCCTGAATGTGGATTTATAAGTCATACACGTATTTCTCCAGCAGTTATAACTGCTATTATAAAGAATGGTAAAATTCTCATGGCTAAACACAACTACGGTAGTTATCGAAGATATGGACTTATTGCAGGCTTTGTAGAAGCTGGAGAAACATTAGAAGAGGCTGTAAAAAGAGAAACTGCAGAAGAAGTGGGTTTAAATGTTAATAATATAAAATATTTTGGAAGTCAACCTTGGCCATTTCCTAATTCCCTTATGGTGGGATTTACAGCAGAATATAAAAGTGGTGAAATAATTGTTGATGGGAAGGAAATAGCTGATGCTAAATGGTTTGACGTATCAGAACTTCCAGATATGCCTTCAAAAATTAGTATTGCCAGTGAACTAATTGATTGGTATATAGAAAATTATTCTAAGTAACCTTTTCTTCATTATAACATCAAATAACAAGATTTGATTATCACTTCAATGCTTTATTCAATAAACTTAAAATAACCATATAATCTAATTCAATATAATATTTAATTCTTTAAATTCAAAACTTAGGATTAAGATTAAGATAATTAAGGCAATTTAAATCATTGCAATAACATAAACATTATAATTAAAACATAAAATTGTGGGTGTGACTATTGAAGATCAGGAAAAGATACTACCTTCAAAAAAAGAAATTAAAAAAATTAAAGGAACAATTAGGTGAATATTACACTATAATACCTCCTAAAGGCAAAATTGAGATTCTTGAAACGGATCTTTATGATATACTGCTTGTTAATGGAAAACCTTTCCTTATGATGATTGAGGATACTGCGTTTCCAACTCTTAAAGGTGCATTAGAGCTGGAAATAACAACTAAATATGTTGTAGTTGATATGGGAGCCATAAGATTTGTGGCTAAAGGAGCAGATATAATGTCTCCAGGCATCACCGAGGCTGATTCAAGCATTATTGAAGATGATTTTGTTATAATCATTGATGAAACCCATAGAAAACCCCTTGCCATTGGAAAAGCACTTATTTCTGGAGAAGAAATGGTGGAGAGTGATGAAGGGAAGGCAGTAAAGACTATCCATTATATTGGCGATAAATTATGGAATTTATCGGTTTAAAATCATAAATGTGGAATTATGAAACTTAGATACTCTTCAGGAAATGTTATTTCTCCTAAAGTACATGAAATTGGAGTTCTGGCAATTGGATCCCATCTAGAAAATCATGGTGCAGCATTACCTATTGATACTGATTCTAAAATTGCAGCCCACATCGCCCTTCAAGCATCTTTAAGAAGTGGTGCAAAATTCTTAGGGATATTATATGCTGCTACAGAATATGATTACATAAAACATGGTATCCATATAGATGCAGAAGAGTTGGCAATAAATCGTTTGCTTCCTACACTCAAAGCTGCAAAAAAATGTCTGAAAATCAAAAAAGTGGTTCTGGTCAATGGTCATGGAGGAAATATTCCGCTAATTGACTATTTAAGTGATATTGAAAAAAAATCAGAGCTTGAAATCATTTTTAATAATAAAATTGTAGAAATAGAAGGGCCACACGCTGGAACTGGTGAATTGTCAATGGGAGCTATTTTAGGTATTGTTGATGAATCCAAATTAGAAAAACATTGTAATTTCAGTGAATATCCAGAAGTAGGAATGGTTGGTTTTAAAAAGGCACGTGAGATTGATCAAGGGATAAATGCTGGTGCTGAGACAGTGGAAAATGAATGTGTTTGTATAGATATTGAATTAGGCATTAAATTACTGGAAACAGGAATTGAAGATGTAATCAACAATATTTATAAATTATTAGAGTAGTATTGGAGGATTCAAACTGAAAAATCCTTTAAAAATATTTATTATGATTATAATTTTAATTTAAGCAGTAAATGGTGTTTTATTGAACTTAACTGATTTACATAAACAAATAATGGATAAAATTGATATTTTAATCCCAATAACTGTTTTTATTTTAACTTTCATAGTTTATATTAAGTTTTTAGCGCCATCTGTACTTCAGGGGGATAGTGCTGAGTTCTGTATTGCTTCTTATACTTTAGGAATACCTCATCCCACAGGTTATCCTATTTATACATGGATAGGGCATTTATTTAGTTTAATGCCAATAGGAAGCGTTGCATATAGAATTAATTTAATGTCGGCATTTTTTGCTGCTTTTACATCAGCCCTAATTTATGTTATCGTATTTGAAATAGCTAAATTCAATAAGAATATAATTTCTAATAAAAAAGAACAATCTAATCTGCCAGAATCTCATTATAAATTACAGATAAATGTATATAGGGTTATTGCATTGATTGCTGCACTTGCACTGGCATTTTCTAAATCTTTCTGGTTGCAGGCAGAAATTGCAGAAGTTTACACTTTAAATGCTTTTTTTATTGCATTAATGATTCTAATTCTAATCAAATGGAGTGAAAATGAAAATATCAGATTGTTATATATATTTTTCCTTGTTTACGGTTTGAGTTTAGGTGCACATGCATCCAACATCCTATTTATGCCCATATTTCTATTATTTATAGGTTGGACCAATTATAGGGTATTTTTAAACTATAAAAACTCGTCTTTGTTTGTTTTATTATTTCTTATGGGTTTATCTCAATATATCTACATATTGATAAGAGCTTCCCAATTTCCTCAATACAGCGTCATTTCACCGGGAATTGATGAATGGTGGATGTTAATAATTGCAAAACAGTATTCTTATTATTTAATTTTTTCATTATCTTCAATTCCAGAGCGGATTTTAATTTATTTCGGACATTTAAAAGCTAATTTTTTCATCATGGGTTATATATTAGGGGTAATTGGAATAATAGGATTAATTAATAAAAATATTAAGCTTGCAATGCTTCTAATTGTGATGTTCATTTTAAATATCATTTTTTATTTGAATTACTATGTTTTTGACGTTGAATTCATGTTTATTCCATCATTCCTCATATTTTCAATCTTTATTGGTGTGGGAGTGATTACAGCTTTTGATCTTATTAAATATATTTTAGATAAAGTTGAAGGGAAAACGAAATCTAAAAATATTAAAAGAAATATTTTAAAGATATTAATCATTTTTATTCTTGCATCATCACTCGTAATGGTTCCAATCACATCATATATCAACAATTACAATCAGATTGAGCAACAAGATGGAGATAGTTTTGAATATTTTGTCAGCACAACTTTAAATGAAGTTCCTTCAAATTCAACTATTATAACATACTGGAAAGCATTCACAGCCTTTAAATACTTCCAGATAGTTGAGGGAATAAATTCAAATGTAACAGTTATCCCTGTAGAAGATGATGATGTTTTAAAGGTTGTAGATCAATATAGTGATAAACAAAATGTGTTTTTAGTTCATAATCTGGACCAAATTTCGGGAGAATACTATTTAATTACTTTCTGGAATGTTCCAGATGCAGGAACAATGTATAGAATAATAAAAATAAATAAAATTTAGTTTTCTATTGCCTTTATGAGTTTAGAACATTCTTTTGCTGTTTTATGGTATTTATATGCTTTTGCAATTCTTCTTATAGCTTCAAGCATCCTTATTATAGAATCAAGCCATGAAAATATATCTCCTGCATAAACATGTATTTGATAATCCCTTAAAAACTTTTTACTAATATCAACAGGGTCTTTTTTAGATAACCGTTTTTGAAGTACTTTTCTTGAAAATTCAGTTTGGAAACAACCACAAAATGGTCTATCTTTACATCTACATGATAAAAAATCAATCTGCATGTTTATTATAGGATCTCTAAGATTAGGTTCAAGTTTTGAAATTACATCTGCTGATGACAAAATATCCATTGAAGAATCAGCAAATAATCTAGATGAAATATTGGTTTTAAGTATTTTATTCAGCCTTCTATTCACTCTTTGTGACATATACACACTTTCAAAGGGTTCAAGAGAAATGGCAATTTCAAGGGGGTTTTTATTCAAACGTTTCCTTATATAATCTGCTTCTTTATAATCTAAAAATGATACAGACACTGCTTTCCCATAATCAGTTATGTTGACATTTCCATTTTTCTCATTAATGAACCCGTAGTCTGTTAATATATCAAACGCGCTATCATAGTCTAATGGTAATTCCAGATTTTTATATGCATTTTTGAAGTCTTCCAATTTTTTTATCCTGGTTGAAGAAATATCAGCTAAAAATTGCTCAATCATGGCATTTTCTGAATATTCAAGATGTACTGGTTCTACATCACTTTCAAGTAAAGTTACAGCCATGAAATCCTCTGTTTCTTCATCAAATTTTCTTCCAACTTCTGGAATTAAATATATTTTACCAACATCATGATAAGTGGGTCTTCCAGCCCTTCCAAGCATTTGTGAAAACTCATTTGGCCCCAACCATTTATTACCCATAGTAAGAGACTCAAATATAACTTGAGATGCCGGAAAATCTACACCCGCTGCAAGTGCTGCAGTTGTAACTACTGTAGAAATTTTCTGTTTTCCAAAATCACGTTCAATTTTGTTCTTTTTAGAATAGGAAAGGCCTGCATGGTACGCTGCCGCATTTACATTTCTTTTTGTAAGATAATCTGCAATAGAATGTGTTTTTCTTCTTGAATTTGTAAATATTATAGTTTGACCATGAAATCCTTTTTTAGAGGTATTTTTGTATTCAGACCTTGCAAGTTTGGTCATTATATCTTCTTTTTCATATTCTGAATTTGCAAATATGAGGTGGCGTTCTAAAGGAACAGGACGCTTGTCATATTCTACAAGTTTCATTTTAAACTCTTTAGCAATTTCATCAGGATTTTTCACAGTTGCAGAAAGTCCTAAAACCTGTATATTATCAAAAAGTGAGTTTAACCGTTTTATAAGGCCATTAAGCCGAGGGCCACGTTCCTCATCATCAAGCATATGTATTTCATCTATTACAACAGTTCCCAGTTCCCCTAATTCCCCTGCGCCGCCTGATCTAAGCATGAAATCCAGACCTTCATATGTTCCCACAATGATATCTGCATTTCCAATATTTTCATCTCTAATTGAAAGCTCTTCTTTTGCATTTATTCTGCTCATACCTACTCTTATTGCTACTTTAAGCCCTAATTTTGAGTATCGTTTTTTAAAATCTCTGTATTTTTGATTTGCAAGAGCTACAAGAGGAGTTAAAAACATGAATTTCTTGCCATTAAGTGCATTAGGTATTCCTGCAAGTTCACCGATTAATGTCTTTCCACTTGCAGTTGCAGAAACAACAAGAAGACTTTCACCTTCAAGAAGCCCATTAGAAAGAGCCATAGATTGTACAGGTAGTAAATATTTTCCCTGTTTCTTTAATATGTCTTTAAACTCAGCGGAAATATTTATATCATCCATACTCAGTTTTGGAATATTTTTATCATCTTTTATAGTAATTTTATCGTATAATGTTAAATCAGGATTTTTTACTGGATTAAAATTAGGATCAAATACACTTAAGACTTTATTTAGGTCACCAGTTTTATCAAGCATCTTTTTAAAATTTTTAAAAGCAGTTAAATCGTAATTTCGAGCTATTAATTCTCTTTTTATCTCTTCTTCAGCACATATTCTACAGATATACTCATTATGGAATAAATAAGCAACATCGGAGTTTATAATTGTAATATAACCTCCCATTGTACAGTGCCTGCAAATTCTGGTTCGTTTATATTTAATGTTTAAAGAATCTAACATCTCTTCAATTTCAGGTTCTTTGCCCACAATGTAAATATTTTGTTTTTTTAGGATTTTAATGGCTTCCCCAGGGGGAAATAGTGATTCTTTATCGCCCTTTTTAACTATAAATTTGTAGGGTTTGATTTGGGTATTGATTCTTTTAAGTTTTAATGATCCATAAAAAACAGGCTTTCTTCTTGAATTTAAAGCCCCTTTTGAACTTCCAATTGGGTATAACTCCACAATTTTCTTGTTTTGCCGTAAAATTATCATAGATATCTACCAAATCTCCAAAAATAGAAATATTTAAAATAAGAACATGTAAATATCTGTTGCTATTATTAATATATATTCTGTATTTTAAAATTAAAAAAAAGATTAAATTCTAAAGATCATGTTTTAGCTAAAATTAGGGCTAAAAATTTAGTTTTAATAAAAAAGAGTTGTTATTAATTATTTGGTGCCATTGGTAACTGTTTTTTTGGCAGTTGAATTTGAAACATTATTAACAACAGGAGTGGTGTTAGTTACAGTTGTATTGTTGTAAAAATGCCTCATAACATGAACTGGATTAAAAGACGTGTCATCTATTACTTTCATTTGCTGTTCATTATCTAATGATAATGTAGTCGGTAATAATCCAAAAGTGATATCATTACCTGCATTTATTGCATTTACACATGAACCTAAACCAAATGCAATTAATGATATAATTAAAACAATGAAAACTTTTCCACTTTTTCTAGAATCCATATAAAACTTCCTTCAATATTCAATCTACACAACTATATAATCTTGTTTTGAAATTTAAAAATTATTTAATATAAATATATCGTTACACCATTTAAGATTAACTGAAAACAATTAAAAAGAAGAGCAATTTGAGAAAATAGGAGTAAATTAAAATAAATAAATTAAAAAATAAATGAAGATTTTAAAGCCAAAACATGACATTAAACATTTATTCAACAGTTACACATTTCGCCAGGTTTTTAGGCTTATCTGGATCTATATCCCTCATTACACTGATATAATATGATAAAAGCTGTAAAGGGATAACATAAGGTATGGCTGAGAATATTTCATCAATTTCATCTTCAAACTCGATCATATCATGAGCTTCAGATTTTAAGACTTTATCTCCAAATGATCCAAGACCAATTACATGTGCTCCTCGTGCTTTTACTTCTTCAACATTACTTAATGTCTTATCATGACTTTTACCTGGTGGTGCTACTGCGACAACAGGAACTCCATCATCTATCAGTGCTAGTGGCCCGTGTTTTAATTCTCCTGCAGGATAACCCTCTCCATGAATATAGGTTATCTCTTTAAGCTTTAATGCACCTTCCATGGCTGTAGGGTATGAGAAACCCCTTCCAATGAAAAAGAAATCAGTTGCATATGTATATTTTTCTGCTATTCCTTTGATATGATCCTCTTTTTCAAGGGCACTCTTCATATAATCTGGAATTTTCTGTAATTTTTCTAAAAGCTCTTTTTTTCCACTCATATAAATTGCAAGGAGATATATGCAAGTTAATTGGCTTACATAGGTCTTTGTTGCCGCAACTCCAATTTCAGGACCAGCTCTTGTGTAAATTACGTATTCTGCTTCTCTTGTAATTGTGCTTCCAAGCACGTTTACAATAGCAAGTGTTTTGGCTTTATGATTAACCATCCTTAAAGCTTTAAGTGTATCTGCAGTCTCTCCAGACTGAGTTATTAATATTACGAGGGTATTTCCATCTAATGTCTCTGCAGAATATTCAAATTCAGAAGCTAAAGCAACATCAGCAGGTATTCCAACCAGGTTTTCAAATAGGTATTTACCGATAAGAGACGCGTGATAGGATGTTCCGCAAGCTACAAAACAGACTCTATTAAATTTAGGAAAATTATTCACAGTATTTTTAATTTCCGGTGCTTCAAGAAGAGTATCTCTAACTGCATCCGGCTGTTCATGAATTTCTTTCAGCATGAAATGTTCATAGCCTCCCTTTTCAGCCATATCAGGAGTCCATTCAATTATATTTATTTCTTTTTTAAGCTCATTTCCCTCAGAATCTTTTACAGTGATTCCTTCTTTGTTTAAAATTACCATTTCGTTATCTTCAAGATATATAACTTTATTTGTATGTTTTAATATGGCAGGAGCGTCTGAAGCTATGAAATACTCATTTTCACCTTTTCCAACAATGAGGGGACTTTCCTTTCGCAGCCCTATAACTTTATCTGGTTCATCACAAGATACAACAGCTATAGCATATGATCCTTTAAGATTTTCAACCGCAAGCCTTATTGAAGCTTCTAAATCATTTCCCATACTCATATGCCTTTCAATGAGGTGAGGAATAATCTCAGTATCTGTTTCAGATTTAAAAACATGACCTTCATCTATAAGATGGTCTTTCAGTTCTTTATAATTTTCAATTATTCCATTATGCACTACTGCTATCATATTTTTGCAATCTGTATGTGGATGGGCATTTTCTTTTGTTGGAATTCCATGAGTTGCCCATCTTACATGGGCTATCCCCATAATTCCTGGAAGATCAGTTAATCCTAAATTATCCTGAACATCATCAATTTTTCCTTTATCCTTTTTTATTTTTATCTCGTTTTCTACGGTTGCAATACCTACAGAATCGTATCCTCTGTATTCTAACTTTTTTACGCATTCTAGAAGTACAGGGGCAGCGTTTTTATTGTTTAATATACAGCCTATTATCCCACACATAGTTTTCACCGAATGGTGTTTCAATTAATCCACTATTTTATCTTTCATTTAATATATAATCATAAAATTACAATATCACTAATTGTAGTTCATATCTATATAAGTATTTGACACTAAATATATGGAACGGAGTTAAATATGAATATCAAAATTGGAAATTTAATATACCAAGGAAAAGCAAAGGGCATATATGAAACAGATGACCCTAAAAAAGTTGTAGTCGAATTTAGAGATGATATTACTGCAGGTGACGGAGCTAAAAAAGATAAAATCAGTACAAAAGGTTTTTGGAATTCGATAATCTCCGCAAAATTCTTTGAAGTCCTTGAAAATGCAGGAATAAAAACCCAATACATTGATCTCATTAAACCGGGCTGTATGCTTTCATGGAAACTTGAAATGATTCCTCTTGAAGTAATAACCCGAAATATAGCTGCTGGAAGTTTGCTTCGAAGATATCCCTTCCAACCAAAACAGACATTTGATCCTCCAATTATACAAATAGATTATAAAAGCGATGAATATGGAGATCCTATGTTAAATACGGATATAGCTATCGCTCTTGACCTTATTGATGAAGAAAAACTTAAAATAATAAAAGGAACATCCTTAAAAATTAATAAAA
Organism: Methanobacterium sp.; assembly: GCA_016222945.1. Lineage (NCBI taxonomy): Archaea > Methanobacteriati > Methanobacteriota > Methanobacteria > Methanobacteriales > Methanobacteriaceae > Methanobacterium > Methanobacterium sp. The sequence continues at coordinate 215,798 of JACRPY010000004.1, forward strand.
CACTGAAAGATTTCCTGGAATCCAAAGGATTGCTATTTCCTGATTTTAAAATTGAATATGGATATGATATGGATGGAAATATAATTTTAGGCGACGAAATAAGTCCAGATACATGTAGATTCTGGGACAGTGAAACCTGTGACGTTCTTGACAAAGATCTATTCAGACAGGGAGAATCAGGTGTAATCGAAGCCTACAAAAGAGTTGCTTCAATAATACTTGATGATGAAGACAAAAAAAGATGGAATATTGAATTATAAAAATTAATAAGTACAAAAAACTATCTATAAATAATAACTGTTTTCATTCTTTAAATTGTTATTTTAGGGTGATTAAATGAAATACGATGCAGAAGTAAAAATAAGCCTAAAAAAAGGCATGTTAAATCCAGAAGCTTCCACAATTCAAAGAGCACTTGCTCTTTTAGGATATGAAGTTGAAGATACAGATACAATTGAGATTATCAAATTTACAATTAATGAAAAAGATGAAAAACTTGCAAGGGAAGAAGTAGATGATATGTGTCAAAGACTTCTTTGTAACCCTGTAATACATGATTATGAGATTAAAATAACTCAAAAATCATAATTCATCAATAATATTCAAAGAGGAAAAATAATGAAAGTCGGAATCATACGATTTCCAGGTTCAAACTGTGACCGGGATGTATTTCATGCTTTAACAATTGCTGGTGGCGAACCAGAGTATATATGGTGGAATAAACGGGATTTATCTGATTTTGATGCTATTGTTATTCCTGGGGGCTTTTCTTACGGTGACTATTTACGGGCTGGAGCAATAGCCAGTATAACTCCTGTTATAGATGGGATAAAAGAAATAGTTAAAGAAGAAAAACCAGTTCTTGGAATCTGTAACGGTGCTCAAATACTTGGAGAAATAGGATTAGTGCCGGGAGTGTTTACAAATAACAAAGATGCCAAATTCATTTGTAAAGATGTGGAATTAAAGGTTAAATCAACACGAACACCTTTTACAAGTATGTATAAAAAGAATGAAATCATTAAAATGCCCATAGCTCATGCTGAAGGCAGATACTACACTGAAGAAATTGAAAAACTTCATGATAATGACCAGATTGTGCTTCAATTTGAAGGAGAAAATCCCAATGGATCTATGGAAGCTGTAACTGGAATTTGTAATGAAAATGGGCTTGTATGTGCTGTAATGCCTCACCCTGAAAGGGCATCGGAGGCAGTATTAGGTTCAGATGATGGTCTAAACTTCTTTAAAGGAATTGTAAACTACATACTTCATTAATTTGCAAAATAATGAGTTTTATCATTTATTTTAAATAAAAACAGTAAAATAATTTTTTTAAATTAAAAATTAAGCGGTGAATACATGGTAGTCTATTTAGTTGGTGCAGGACCGGGAGATCCTGAATTAATAACACTTAAAGCCATAAATGCATTAAAAAAAGCAGAAGTTGTGCTCTACGACAAACTTGCAAATGAAGAAATTTTAGAATATGCAGAAAATGCAAAACTTGTATATGTAGGTAAACAGGCAGGTCAACACTACAAAACTCAAGATGAAATTAATAAATTACTTGTTAAGGAAGCAAAGGATAATAATATAGTTGTAAGGCTTAAAGGTGGAGATCCATTTGTATTTGGACGGGGTGGTGAAGAAATGCTCGCCCTTAAAAAAGAAGGGATTAAATTTGAGTTAATTCCAGGGGTCACATCAGCAATCGGTGCTCCAACAACAATAGGCCTTCCAGTAACACATAGAGGTATTGCAACATCACTTACACTTGTTACAGGACATGAAGACCCTACAAAAAAAGAAAAACAGGTAAAATGGGATTTTAAAGCCGATACTATTGTAATATTAATGGGAATAAGTAATTTAGCTGAAAACATTGCCGAAATAATGAAATATAAAGATCCTTCTACTCCAGTTTGTGTTATTGAAAATGGCACTATGGAAAATCAGAGAATAATTACAGGCACACTGGAAAATATAACTGAAAAAAACATTAAACCACCAGCATTAGTAGTAATTGGACATGTTGTAGATGTGTTTAAAGAAATAAATCAAATTGATGAATAATTTTTAAATGAGGCTTAATTATGAGTGGTCTTGAAGGTAAAAGAATTGTAATAACTCGGCCTGCTGAGAGAACCAGAGATTCAGTGGAAATAATTAAAGCATATGGTGCAATCCCTATTGTAACTCCTACAATTGAACTTAAAGATTCTAAGCCTGAAGAAATGATAAATTTATGTAAAATGAAAAATGAATTGAATTGGCTTGTATTTACATCTCCTCGAGCAATTGAAGCATTCTTTAAATATTGTAAAGATATTAAAAGCGCTCAAAATCTTAAAATTGCAGTTATTGGCCCTAAAACCAGAGAAACACTGGATAAATTTGATATTGAAGCTGACCTTATGCCTACAGATTATACAGCAGAAGGACTTTTAGAATCATTTGAAGGATTTGATATTAAAGGAATGAAAATGGGACTTCCAAGAACAATGGTTGCTAGATATACACTTCCTAAAGGGCTTGAAGATCAAGGGGCAACTGTTATTCTTGCAGATGCATATAAATCAGAAATGCCTGACGATAAATCAAAAATTTATGATCTTATAGATGACATATTAAATAAAAAAATTGATATTATCATGTTTACAAGCCCTTTAACTGTTAAAAACTTAATTAAAGTAGCAAAAGAAGAAAATAAGGAAGAAATTATAGATATATTTAAAAATAAAGAAGTTTTAGTTGGTGCAATAGGACCTATAACCAAAAAAGTGCTTGATGCATATGGAATTAATCCTATAATGCCTGAAGTTTACACTTTTAAAAATATGCTGGATAAATTAGTTGAAGTAATTAATAAATAAAGTATTAGAGGCGAATTTATGAGAACAATAATATGGCCAGTTTATATTGATTCAGAAAAGACAAAAAAAGAGGGCAGACGTGTTTCAAAGGAAAATGGAGTCCCTTCTCCAAAATTAAGAGAAATTTCAAATGCTGCAAAAAAGCTTCAGCTTAATCCTGAAACAGAAAACAGCAAATCCTATTCTCGCTCTTGGTGGGAATCCTCAGGAAGAGTCACTGTAGATAAAAACATGCCTAAAAGAGAAGTTCTCATAAAAATAAGTAATATGATAAAAGGAATGAGATAAAAACTCTTTAAATGATATATAAATTAAATTTATTTACATTTAACTGCATAAAATAAAGATAATGGCTACTTATGTTTTAGGAGTTTCAAATGGACGTTTCTAAATATAATCTAATGGAAAAAGCATTTTTAAAGGCACATGAACTGGTCAGGGAATCTGAAGATATCCAGATATACAGCCATATTGACTGTGACGGCATAACTGCTGGTGCAATACTTTCATCAATGCTTGATAGGTTAGATAAGGATCATAAAGTAGATTTTATAACATTAGATAAAATAGATAATCTTGAAATTGAAAGTGAACTTACAATATTCTCTGATCTTGGTTCTGGACAAAAAGTGGACCAATTAGGAAATAAATCCTCAAAAATACTTATTTTAGATCATCACCCTCCATTAAGGCCAATGAATTATGCTGATCATACGTCAGGCAAATTTCTAGAGATAAATCCTCATTATTACGGTATAGATGGTTCTCATGAGGTTTCAGGAGGAGGAATGTGCTATCTTCTGGCCCGTACATTTGAATTTTATGATTTAAGCTGGTTAGGAGTTTTAAGTGCTGTTGGAGATATGCAAAATGGCTTGAATGGAAAATTAATTGGTTTAAATAAGGAAATTCTCTCAGATAGTATTCAAAACGAACTTGTAAGTTCAACAAATGATCTTTCAATTTATGGGCGGCAAACAAGACCTATATTTGTTGCATTATCTTATTTTGGAGATGTAAAACTCCCTATAACTAATAATAGAACTGAATGTATTCATATGCTTAAAGATTTAGGGATTCCAACTAAAAATGGAAGAAATCCTCGAGTTTTGTATGATTTAACTCAAGAAGAAAAGGGTAAAATCTTCTCAGAGCTTGTGAAAATGTTAAGCAGAGAAGTACCTCAAAAATATATTAAACACGTCCCTAAACTTGTCTCAGGAGAATCATACGACTTTTTAAGGGAAAAGAAATACTCTCCACTTAGGGATGCCAGTGAATTTTCAACTGCAGTAAATGCATGCAGCCGCCATAAACACCCAGATATTGCTCTTAATGTTTTAAAAGGAGATAGGGGATTTGCATTAGATGAAATGGATCATCTTGCACTTGAACATAGGAGATATCTTGCTCAAAAGATGGATTGGGTTCGAGAAGAGGATAGAATTATTCATCTAAATAATTTACAGTATTTTGATGGCAGTGAAATAAAAAGTGAAGTAATAGGAACAGTTGCAGGGATGATTTTAAGTTATGGAGATTGGAGAAAACCAATAATTGGATTTACACCTGTGGGGGAAGATGGAGAAGGAATTAAAATATCATTAAGGTGTTCCAGGCTTTTAGCCTATGATGGCATACATTTTGGAGACATAATACGAAAAATTGCCGCTAAAACAGGAGGAAACGGTGGAGGACACTCTGTTGCCTGCGGAGCGTATATTCCAGAGGAAAATATGGATAAATTCCTTAAAATATTTGATGAATATTTAACAGGTAAAATTTAACTGATAACGAATAACTGGTGAATAAATGAAGGTTTTTAAAAAAAAAGGAGAGCTTACAAGGTTTCAGATTCTTGCAGAAATTGCTAAACAGCAACCTCATTTAAGACAGAAGGATATCGCTGAAAAGTTAGGAATAACCATTCAGGCTGTTTCTGAAAACATTAAAAGCTTAACTGATGATGGATTTGTGGAAATCAGGGAAGATAGCGCCAGATATCACATTACTAAAAGAGGGATTGAAAAAATTAAAAAAGAAGCTTTTGACCTTAGAAAATACGCTGATGAAGTTGTAGAAACAATGAACACGTATAAATCTATCTGGCCTGCAATTGCAAAGGAAGAATTAAAATCTGGTGAAAGAATCTGTCTTAAAATGGAAAAAGGAACTCTTTATGCTGGAAGGGAAGAAACATCTGCCTATGCACAAGTAATGAATAATGCCCAAAAAGGCGAAGATGTTGCTTTAACTAATTTAAGTGGGACTATTGAGTTAAAAACTGGTTCTATAACTATAATTAAACTTCCAACTATAAATAAGGGTGGATCAAGGGCCTGTGACATTGATAAAATCTTGAAAATTTATAAAAAAGGTTTTGATAAAGTGGGAATAATGGGAACAGTTTCCAAAGCCGTGACTACTAAAGCAGGGATTCCTTACGATTTTGATTATGCAACACCTTATGCAACTGTTGCTGCAGGAAAAAGAGGTTTAAATGTACTTGTTTTTGCAGTTGGTAAAATGGTTAAAAGTATAACAAAAAAACTTGATGATGAAGGAATATCTTATACAATTAAAGATGTAGAACTACCTGATACAAAAAATGATTGATATCTCATGGAAATTAAAGTAAATAACTGTTCCTAATTTTAAAATATTAAAAAAATTAAATAAATAATTTTACAAGAATTTACAACCATCGTGATATATTTTAGATATAATTACATTTTCTACACTGGTATCTGGAGTGTTAGAAATTGAAAATGCTGTATTTCCAAGCATGGCCATAGAAGCTCCTAATGTTTCTTCTTCAAATATTTTAACAGTCTCTAAAACTTCTTTACTCATTAAACCTGTGTTTTCAGCAAATTTTCTGGATAAATTCATAAAATTTTGAGGTGTAGGATTATTAATTAATTTTAAAAGCAAATTTTTACCCATAAAATTAATTTTATCTTTATAGAAAGGATCTCCAATTATATCCGATGTTTTAATCTCTCCAAATATTTTTGAAATAACAAAAAGGTCCTCTGATTCATCTAAAACCAATTTATCTGTAATTCCAATCCCTGGAGCTCCTTCTTTAAGCCTTAAAGTTATTCCGCCATTAATTTCTGCTATAACATCTCCTAACCCGCTTTTCATTTTAACTTCGCCAATATGGGCAATTTGAACTGCTTTATTAAATGTTAAAGGTAATTTAAGAGTTTTAGAAATACATAAGGCTGTTCCAATTGCAAAAGCGGCGGAAGTCCCAAATCCGGCACCAATAGGTAACTGTACATCATGTTCAATCTCAATTTTTTTATTATCCAGATTGAAATCTTTTTTCATGATTTCAATGACTTTTTTGGTTATAGTAACATTATAAGGGTCATTTTTTCCATTTATTTTGATATTTAAACCATTTCCATCTTTTATTTTGATTTTTGTTATAACACCTTTGTCCATAACAACTCCCGCACCGCGAGATCCCTTTTTAAGAGGGTTTTCATGGTCAATTATTTCAAAAAAACCAGTTATATGTGATGGGACAAATACTGAGCATTTCATTTTAACACCTGAAAATGATTATTAAATAAAGAAATTATAGCGATATTCAAGCAATCATTATATTTTTTATTGTTTTTAGTTATTATTATTTATATGAGGAATATTTAAATTAGAATTATTATATTAAATTGAATTTTTTTTAATTGAGGAGAAAAAATGTTTGACTTTAAAGGAAAGATTATTAAATCTTTACATCCTATATTTAAATGTTAAAAATAATATTAGTCATAATTTAAAGGGGTTTAGGGAGGGGAATTAGATAAATAAAAGAATAGATCTTCATATGCACAGTATATTCAGTGATGGTGAGCTTTTACCTTCTGAAATTGCAAGAAGAGCAAGTGTATTAAATCATAAAGCAATAGCAATAACCGATCACGTTGACGCATCAAACATAGATTGTATTAAAAAAATTAGGGGCGTAATACAGGATATAAAGGAAAATTGGGATATAGAAGTTATTCAAGGTGCTGAAATAACCCATGCCCCTGCAGAAATAATTGGAAAACTCGCAGTTAAAGCCCGTAAGCTTGATGCTGAAATTATCGTAGTTCATGGAGAAACACTGGTAGAGCCTGTGATTGAAGGAACTAATTTGAGTGCTGTTCACCAGGAGATATAATATCATATGAAACAGCTTATAAGTTTGCATTAGGTGCAGGAATACCTGAAGATCATATTGAAATCATATTAAAAGATAATCCTTTAGAGATTTTAAAAAATAAGGATTTAATATAATAATCATGTGTAACATAATAAAATTTAAGGGAGGTTGAGTAAATGAACGAGAAAATTATGGGTATTGTATATATCATAATTGCACTTTTGATAATGGTAGTCTATTTTGCTGCTCAATGGTTCTTTGTTTATTTAATCTGGGGAATAGCCATTATACTCCTTTTACTTGGAGTTTATATGGCCTTTTTAAAAAAATAGGAATTTCAACAAAAAAATGACAGTAATATCATTAAAAAAACTATTGGACTATGATAACTAGATTACTTTGTACTCTAATATTAAATCTTCACCTAAACAATAACTTTTTTTAAATTTTAATTTAAATGCATCACTCATTTGGTCAATACCGTCACCGTCAACCAATGTTTTTGCGTTACTTCCACCAGCAATCATAGGGGCTACACATACCCTGATTTCATCCACAAGATTGTTTTCAAGCATTGAATAATTTAGAGTTGATCCTCCTTCAAGCATTAATGATTTTATTCCATTACTTGAAAGCTCCTTCATCAACAATTTAAGATTAACCCTACCTTCACCACATTTTAAAACAGTTGCTTTTTTTTCTAACTCCCTTACTTTTTCAGGGTCTGCATTTTCAGTTGTGGCAATAATTGTAGGTGCATCATCATTTAAAATACGGAAATAAAGAGGAGTGCGAGCAGAACTATCAACAACAATTCTTACAGGATTATCTTGAGGTTCAGCTTTTATTTTATGTACTGTAAGGCGAGGATCATCAGCTAAAATAGTATTTATCCCCACCATTATTGCATCCATCTTTTTTCTGAGTTTGTGGACTCTTATAAGGTCTTCTTTGCCAGAAATTTCAGAACTTCCAGTTTTTGTTGCAATTTTACCATCTAAAGTCATTGCAGCGTTTAATATTATGTAAGGTTTCATCATATCACATGAAAGTTTAAAATTCGGTTTAATTTAATAAAAAGAAAATAAAGAAGTGTTTACTGTCCACCGCCAAATGCAGATAAAATTTGTTGAATTATTGAATTTATGGCGTTTAGAATGCTTTGAATTGGACCTAAGAAATTATTAACATCTTGTGCTGTTTGATTGGCAACGTGAGAGGCATTATTAAGAGCTTGTTGTGTTGTATTCGTAATATTGTTTATTGTGTCTTGTGGAGCTGCACTTACAGATTGAAGGCCAATTCCAAACATTATTATAAATATTGCTAATGTGCAAAATATTTTCATTTTCATTTCCATCACCATTCAATTTTTCAATTATAACTGGATTTAAAGATTATTTTAATATATCATCCTATTTAATTAAGTATGTTAAGGTACAACTTAATTTTTTGATTACAACAATATATTTGGAGGAAAAACATGAGTGAAGAACGTTACAAAAAAGGAATGGAAATGCTTAAAATAATGAATCCAAAATCATACAAACAATTAGCAGATAATTTAGAAGATATTGCTCCAGATATGGCTCGTTTTGTTGCAGAATTTCCTTATGGTGATATTTACACCCGTCCAGCATTAGATTTAAAAACAAGAGAACTGGTAACTGTTGCAGCTATCACCACTCTTGGCACTGCTCCATTACAGCTTAAAAGTCATATTAAAGGAGCTTTAAATGTAGGATGCACCCGCGAAGAGATTATTGAAGTTTTAATGCAAATGGCAGTTTATGCCGGTTTTCCAGCGGCTTTAAATGGAATATACGTGGCAAAAGAAGTCTTTGAAGAATTGGATAATGAAAAATAATCTTAAATAAAAGAAAATAGAATTTATATACATTATTCAACTTTTAAATTCCAAAAACATTTTTTGCATTTTTTTCTGTTATATTATCCACTTTCCCAATAGATATTGACTTTATTTCTGCAATTTTTTTAACAGTTTCTTCAACATTTACTGGTTCATTCCTTTGGCCCTTAAAAGGAGAAAGATAAGGGCTATCAGTCTCTGTAAGAACATATTCTAACGGTATATTTTCTACAAGCTCTTTATGATATTTTGAATAGCAAATTATAGTTGAAAATGAAATATAATGACATTCATCCACTATTTTATTTGCAGTTTTAAGATCTCCGCCATAACAATGGAACACTGCATCAATATCCTTTGAATATTTCTTTATTAATTCAAATGCTTTTAATTCAGCATCTCTTGCATGGATCACAATAGGCTTATCATATTCATTTGCAATTTCAATGAATGATTTGAACATTTTTATTTGCCTTTTTCTTGATTCATTATCATCTATATGGTAAAAATCAAGGCCGGTTTCTCCAACTGCAACTACTTTATCTATATTTTCATGTATTTCTTTAAATGCTTCATCAATAATGGAATTATCAGCTTTTGATGCATCTACAGGGTGAAAACCAAGTGTACCATGTATAAATCCTTTATATTCTTCAACAAGTTTTAAAACGCGTCTATTTCCACCTAATGTGGCTCCTGAATTAATTATGGCACTTAAATTTTTCTTTGCTCTTTTAATTACTTCTTCTCTATCTTTGTTAAAGTCTTTAAAATCAACGTGACAGTGTGTATCAATCATAAATTTTCCTCAAAATAAAATTTTTTAAATTAAATATGAAATAAATAAAAAATATGGAGTTTTATATTCCAAAACGTCTCTCTCTTTCTTGATATGATCTAAGTGCCCTTAAAAAGTCTACTTTCCTAAGTTCTGGCCATAGGCTATCACAGAAATAGAGTTCGGAATATGAAGATTGCCAAAGTAAGAATCCACTCAGTCTTTCTTCTCCGCTTGTCCTTATTATAAGATTAGGATCTTTTAAACCAGCAGTATAAAGATTTTTGTTAACTAACTCTTCATTTATATCTTCAAGACTTATTTTTTCCTCTTTAACTTCTTTTGAAATCTTTTTTATAGCATCAATTATTTCCATACGTCCATCATAACCTATTGCAATATTTACCAGCCGTTTATCATATGAAGCTGTAGATTCCTCTGCAATGTTTATTGCTTCCCTTACGTTTTCTGGAAGTAATTCTAACTGACCCACTGCCTTTACCCTGACTTTGTTTTTGTGAATCCTTGGATTATTCGCTATGTCTTCAAAATTTTTCTGGAAGAGCTTCATTAAGCCTTCTACCTCTTCTGGAGGTCTTTTAAAATTTTCTGTTGAAAATGCATATGCGGTTACTATTTCTATACCCATCTCAATTGACCAATCCAAAACCTTCTCAAGAGTGCTTACTCCTCTTTCATGACCTTCTATGGCCGGCATATTCCCCATCAACTTTGAATAACGTCTATTACCGTCCATTATTATGGCAATATGTTTTGGCATATTTTCAGGCTTAAGATTACGTGAAATGTACCATTCATAAACTTTATAAACTGGTTTTAAGATTCGCATGTTTATTCCTACTTTTTAAGCTTGCTAAGTAATTAGAAAGTTCTAAAGCTCTTATATAACCTTCTACAGTTTGTGATCGTGAAGTATCTATAAAAATTTCATTAATTCCAAGTGTTACAGCACCATGACTTTTTATAGAACCCAATAAAACCAGAGTTCTAAAGATCAAATTTCCAGTTATTCCGTCTGGTGCCAAAATGAAGTTTACTCTATCTTTTATTGACTCTTCTATTAATATATAATAATGTTTTACAGAATACTTATTTTTTAGTATCTGCGTTAATTTTTCTCCATCTTCAATGGAAATATCTATTTTAGGGCTTCTACCAACATCCTGACGTCTTCCACCAGATAACACAGCTATTTTAGGCTCAATATCTAAACTTAATAAAAATCCAGCCCCTAATTCAGCTATTTGAACTTTTTCTTCAATGTTATCTCCTTCATCTATTCCAACTGGCGCAAGAAGAAATTTATGGTTTTCAACCTCTAATAATGAGGCTCTACAAATTTTATTACTATATTTTTCTTTTAATCTCTCCATAATCTTTGAAGCACTGAGTGAACCTCTTACAGCAGCATCTACTTCTTTATTAAATAACATATCCACTAGATCATCTTCTGATTCTGTTAAAACTACTTCAAAATCTACTTTTTTGGAAGCTTCAACTATGTTTTTATTGTTACCAATGCCTGCTGCTATTTTCATGGTTACTCCAATTAATTAAAAATATATCCATATTCATTTAAATTATTTACATATTGAATTTTAAGCATATGAAAACTGATTATATGTCAATTATTTCCAACAATCAGTTATTTACTTGAATTTCTTAAAAAAAGACTGAAATTCTTTCTATATGGGCAAATCCACGGCTAAAGTTAACTATTAATAATTTTTAAGATATTTAACTGTTTAATGGTAATTTGGTATACATAAAATAAGATATATCTTCCTTTAAAAAAAACATATATTTAATTTTATCTATTTAAAAATATACGAAATTTACTTATTACATTAATATATGATATATTTAATATTATATAAAAATTGGGCATAAAGGTGTTATAATCTGAAATTCAATAATTTAAATTTTTTATCAACGCGGCATTGAACTGCAAATTAATTCTTTATTCTATTGCCTGAAATGTCTTTATGCAATTAGGTAGGTTTATTTAAAAAAGGCGGCGTTATTGTGAATTTAGGTAAAAAGGAGAATACTCATGATAAAACTCCTGCAAAGAGAATTAATGAATTGAAAAAGATTATTGGAACAAACTTTGAAATTGAACCAAATGGTTATCTTGTTTGTAATAGTTGCTATGGATACTATAAACTAAAAATTAACGAATCCCCTGAAGATTTCTCAACATGCGAATGCAGTGGATCTTTAGAATATTATGAAACTCTCGATGACATCAAAGAAACATATCACACACCCGAAAACACTGTTCATGGTCAAGAAAGCATAGAGTATTATGATGAATACGAAGAATTGGAACAAATAGTCGAAGTTATAAAAACTAAAGCATACGAACGTAAAAAATTCCTGGAAAATCTATCTGAAAGTATCACCAAACAAGAAAAATTATTAAAAGAGATTAAAAGTGGACAAATTAGAGAAGTTAGTACAGATGATTGGTCATTATGGAATATAATTGAAGATAAAGACCTTAATAATGAAATTAAAGACCAAAAGATGGTCATCGATGAAATTATGCATCAAGAAAATAGATTACTGTCCCATGTTAAGGAAAAAAGAGAAAATAAATTTATAATCACTGACATTATACAAGATAATTATTATATAAAAATAGGGATTATACTAATTTTTATGGCTTTAATCATCGTTTTAGCTATTTATGCATTAAAATAAATAAAAAAAATAATTTGTAACTATTTTTTTATCTAATTGAGCTTAAAGCTGAATTTATAACTTCTAATGTTTTTTGGGTATCACTTTCATCATGTGCCAAAGAAAGGAAGCAGCACTCAAATTGTGACGGCGGTAAGAAAAGACCATTTTTAAGTAAGTAATGGAAGTATTGGTCAAATTTTTCAGTGTCTGCAGATTTAGCACTGCTATAATCATATACTTCCTCTTTTGTAAAGTATATTTGGAACATAGAGCTTAAACCTGCTAGATTAAAGTTTAAATCTGCATCATCAAGTATATCCTGAATACCCTTCCTTAAAACATTTCCTTTTTTATCCATTTCAGCATAGAATCTATGATCGAGCTGTTTTAACATAGAAAGCCCTGCTGTAACTGATATGGGGTTTCCATTAAATGTTCCAGCTTGATATACACTTCCTGATGGTGCTATCATTTCCATTAATTCTTTTTTACCGGCTAAAGCCCCCATAGGGAATCCTCCACCGAGTATTTTTCCTAAAGTAACAAGATCAGGTGTAACACCAAAGTATTCCTGTGCACCACCTTCAGCTATCCTGAATCCGGTTATAACCTCATCAAATATTAAAATAATATTATTTTCTTCAGTTATTTGACGTAAAAACTTTAAATAGCCTTCTTTTGGAGGTATACATCCAATATTTCCCATAATGGGCTCTACAATTATGGCTGCAATTTCATTTCCTTCTTTTTTAATCAATGCATTCAATGATTCTTCGTCATTAAACGGAGTTAATATTGTATTTTGTGTTGTTTCTTCAGGTACGCCTGGGGAATCAGGTAATCCAACTGCTCCTGAACCTGATTTTACAAGAACATAATCATGAGCACCATGATAAGAACCTTCAAATTTAATGATTTTCTTTTTTCCTGTTGCAGCTCTTGCAAGTCTTATTGCACTCATTGTAGCTTCAGTACCAGAATTCACGAATCTAACCATCTCAGCACAAGGTACTTTTTTAATCACAGTCTTTGCAAGTTCTACTTCTTTTTCTGTTGGAACTCCATAAGCGGAACCCAATTCTAATTGTTTTTTAACATCTTTCATTATTCGATAATTTGCATGTCCAAGAACAAGAGGTCCATAAGCAAGACAGTAATCTATATAAACATTTCCATCAATATCAAAGAGTTTTGAACCCTTTGCATGCTTTGCAAAGAAAGGGTATGGTTTATAAGCTCTTACTGGAGAATCTACTCCACCGGGCAAATAATTTTTAGCTTCATTAAATAGTTCTTCTGATTTCATGTTCTAAGCTCCCTCATATTATTTGTTTAAATATAAAATCGTTAAATTATGATATTTCATATTTTAAATTTATCTTTTAAAAATTAATCGTCACACATACGAATAAGTGAGTTTGTTATTGCAACAGCAACAGGAGTCCCGCCTTTTGGCCCTTTAGTTATAATATTAGGTATATTGGCATTTGTTAATGCTTCTTTAGATTCTGTTGCACCAACAAAACCTACAGGGACACCAATAATTGACCTTACTTTCATACCCTCTTTTTCAACCAAATTTATGGCTTCAAAAAGGGCGGTGGGAGCGTTTCCAATTACAATAATTCCATCAAAATCATTTTGATGTGCAATACGTATTGCAGCAGCTGCACGAGTTATCTGTTCATCTTTTGCAAGTTTTATGGCATCATCATGACTTATATAACAATTTATTTCTCCTTCATATTTATTTATTCCTGCTTTAACCATATTTATATCTGTTAGAATGCCTTTTTTGGCTTTAATGGATTTAATGCTTTCATCTATAAAATTAGATGATATTTTAGTAATTTCAGCATATTCTGGGTCTGCAGTGGAATGAACAATTCTTTCAACTATTGATTGCTCTTTTGAAGAAAGATTCTTTATTTTAGCTTCGATTAACGACCTTACTATTTCCCTACTTTTTGAGGCTATATCATAACCTTGTTTTGTGGATGCGCCCATCATAGTTTCCCTAGATTCATAATTTTTGCCCATATTTCCTCACATCTAAATTAGCTGTACTTTAATTCTATGTTCATTTGATATTTATAGATATTTTCTGAATGTCATTGGGTTTTATTTAAAAAAAGTTTATATACATTTTTTTATTTAGTGGTGTATTAGAGTTTAAAAAAGGTTATTTACATTAAAGTAATATTTATTATGATTTAGTTACAAATTAACTAAGAGGGGTGTTTGAAATTAAAAATCAGCTGAATAAATTTTTAGTCGGTTTTATATTGCTTCTTTTTGTCTTTTTAGTTACAGGATCTGGCTGTATCTTCAGTTCAAGTGTTATGAAAGAAGGTGAGTATAATAATTCTGTTTATCTTGTAAAAATTGATTATCCTGGAACATGGTCAGGTCAACTGAAATATTATCTTTTAAATGGTAGTAGTGAATCAAATGAAGCTATTTCAATCAGCGGTTCTAACGGAAAAACATTTTCAATACTTAAAAGTGTCACAGGACTTAAAGTAAGTGCTACAAAAACTGATAATGGGAACAGTCCACTTAATATCACAATATGGAAAAACGGTCAAGTTATAGCAAGTAATGCAACTTCTGAGGTAGGAGGATCAGTTATATTAAAAATAGGAACCTATGAAGAAATGAAAAATAGTGATTCATCCTTTTGATTAAACTTTCATTTTTTTTTAATTGCCAACATTATAATTTGTTAATGAGCTTTCCATTAGTTTTAAAATTCCTTTTTATATTTCAATTCTTTAAAAACAATCTCAAAAAAGGTTCCATCTTCCCTTTTAAGTTCTACAGTACCTCTTAACTGGTCTATTAAACTAATTACAAGCTGCATGCCTAATGATTCTGTTTTTTTAAAATCCAAATTTTGGGGAAAGCCGATACCGTTATCATAGACATTCATTGTATAAATTTCGTCATTTTTATTAATGTCAATATTAATCTTACTTTCTTTTTCATCAGGACCTGTAACTAATCTATTTAACTCTTTTTGGCTGTATATATCAGGAAATCCATGTTTTATCGAATTTGTTACTAATTCATTAATAATTAACCCACAAGGAACAGCTGTATTTATATCTAATAAAATATCGTTAATATTAATTTCAAGTTTAATTAGGCTTTCATTAACACCATATGAACTGAAAAGATTTAAAATCAGACTTTTCACATAATCGCCAAAGTCAATCTTTGCTAAATCCTCTGATTGATACAGTTTTTCGTGAATCATTGCCATTGATTTAACACGATTTTGGCTTTCTTTGTATATTTCAAGCATTTCATCATTGGCTATATAAATTGATTGAAGGTTTAAAAGACTGCTTATTATCTGTAAATTATTTTTGACCCTATGATGAATTTCTCTTAACAATATTTCCTTTTCTTCAAGAGATATTTTAAGTTTATTCTCTATTTGCTTACGTTCATCCATTTCAGCAATTAAACCTTCATTGACTTGGGATAATTCTGCAGTTCTTTCATGAACTTGCTGTTCTAAATCAGCATATGCTCTTCTTAGTGCATCTTCAGCTTTTTCACGTTCTATTTGTTCATTGTATTCCTTTAATGCTCTTTGAATTGCAGGTACTAATTTTGAAAGATTATTTTTAAATATATAATCGGTTGCACCCTTCTTAAGCGCATTTACTGCAAATTCTTCCCCTATTTTACCACTTACAAACAAAAAAGGAGTGTATGGACATTCTTTATTTGCAATCTCTAAAGCAGAAAGACCATCAAAACTAGGAAGTGAATTATCAGCCAGTATTAAATCAGGCTTTAATTCATTAAGCTGTGTTATAAAATCTTCTTCAGTTTCTACTCGCTTTGATAAAAATCCTAAACCTTCACGACGCAACTCATATTCTATTAATTCCGCGTCAAATGCCACATCTTCGAGTATCAGGATTTTAAGGTCTTTTTCCATTTTATTTCTCCTTATTCTGGCGGATTATTGAGTAACATCCAATATAGTCCTAATGTAGATACTGCATCTGTGAATTCATCAAATTCAACAGGTTTGCTGACGTAACTATTTACTCCAAGCTCATAGCTTTCTACAATATCTTTATCTTCTTTAGAAGAAGTTAAAACGACTATAGGGATCTTTTTTGTTCGATCATCAGCCTTAATAGTTTGAAGAACTTCAAGCCCGTCCACTTTAGGCATTCTTAAATCAAGCAATACCAATTTTGGAAGCCCTTGGATGTCTCTTTTAGAATATTCTCCTTTAGCAAATATGAAATCCAGAGCTTCAGCACCATCCTTAACCCATACCAAATTATTGGTAAGATTTTTCCTTTTTAATGCTCTAATTGTCAATTCAGCGTCTGTTTTGTTGTCTTCTACAAGTAGAATTTCAACTTCATTCAGATTCATTTTAATATCCTCGTTCTATGTTATAAACTAAATATTATATGCAGTTTAAAGTTATTATTCTATTTTGGTAATGTGAAATAAATAGTTGCTCCTTCATTAACTTTTCCTTCTCCCCAAACACGTCCTCCATGTCTTCTGATAACTCTTTGAACAATAGAAAGTCCAACGCCAGTGCCTTCAAATTCTTCACTTCCATGTAATCTTTGGAAAAGTCCAAACAGCTTGTTTGCATATTTCATGTTAAAACCAGCCCCATTATCCTTTACATAGTAAATATTTTCATTTTTTCCTTCTTCACTACCAATTTCAATTATTGCATTATCTTTATTTTTTGTAAATTTAATGGAATTAGTTATTAGATTACTTAAGACTTGTTGAAGCAATATTCTATCACCTGAAGCAGGGAGGAGTGGTTTAATCTCTATTTGAACATTACGGTCTTCAATGGAAGGTTTTAAATCATTAAAAATATTTCTTACAAGAGATTCCATGTCGATTGGCATTATCTTCATTTCCTGACGACTTGCACGGGATAAAAGAAGAATATCATCTATCAGCTGCCCCATTTTATGGGTATTCTCTCGAATAATGTTTAGAAGCCTTTTACCTTCATCATCAACCTTATCTTCATAATCTTCAATTACGATACGGGAAAATCCATCAATTGCTCTTAAAGGAACTCTAAGGTCATGGGAAACAGAGTATGCAAATGCTTCCAGCTCTTTATTTGCATCTTCAAGCTTTTCACTCTCTTTTTTCAAATTTTCATTTAATTCGTTTAGAATTCTTACTTTTTCTATCCTTTCACCTAAAAAAGCAACAATTATAACTATAAATATGAACATGACCATCTGGAAATATCCTTCAAAAAATGAAGCTCCAAATTGTCTGTAGAAAAGCTGAATAAAGATTAATACAATTGCCAGAAACACTGGTGCAAACCACATTCTTTTATTTTTCCAAACAGAGGTAAGAAGAATTGGGCCACAAAATAAAGAATAAAAACTGTTTTTTCCACTTATAGGAGTGGAATAATAGCTTAAAAATAATATTATTGCTATAAAAAAGATTATTGCGATAATTCTATATTTTTCATGTATTTTATAATTTAATGACATTAATTTCACCTTAATTGAAGTTATTTAAAAAAGTTATAATTAATATTATGTATTTTTAAATAAATATTTGGATTGAAACTATAAATTCCACTTCAATATTATTCAATTAAAAAAAAATAGCATTATAAATGAGATATAAATTAAACTAAAACATTAGAAATAGTAAAAAAATAAAAATAATATTGAAAACATTTTGAATATTTAATTCAAGCAGTTTTTTCAGATTCTTTAACAGTTTTAACTTCTTTAGCTGTGATAACAACATTGGTTGCAGCAATTTTATCCAAATACCTTATTTTAGAATTACCTGCAGCAAATCCTGCAATTACATCAACAATTAAAGGAACCCATAAAATTTTGGATAAATTCCTTATGAATGCTTTCCTGTAATCGATTTTCCCTTCATCAGCAACTACTTTGATTTTCATCAGACTTTTTCCTAAAGTTTGACCAGAACTACCTTCAAAATAGGTGAAATAGGCCATGATAATAATTGCTGTTAGAATTAGCCAATAATTTAAAATACCATAAATATTAGCAAATGCAATTAACGGATATATAAGTGCGCTTAAGACCCATATTATAAGTGTTATAACTGCAGCGTCTACTATTAAAGCTAAAAACCGTTTCCCCCACAATTTCTCCATTTTATACTCCTTTTAAATTTAATAAATATGCTATATTTTTTAATCTATAAATATTTTTTTATATTTCCTTAAAAAATTAGATTAAAATAAATAAAAATAATTTTTAGCAGACTCTTGGAACGGGATCTGCTATCGGCGCCTCCAAAATTCTTTTACCGCCAAGGGAAGTTTCCATAATTACATGTTTATCATCAGTGACTTCACCAATTATTTGAGCTTCCTTTCCATATTTGGTTTTCCTTATGGCTTGAAGAATTTCCTCTGCATTTTCAGCTTCAACACCCATTACAACTTTTCCTTCATTTGCAACTTCAAATGGGTCAATTCCAAGCATTTCAGACGCTGCATGAACTTGCTCTTTTACAGGGATTTTATCCTCATAAATCATCATTCCAACTCTAGATTTAGATGCAAGCTCATTTAAGGCGTTTGCAATCCCTCCACGAGTTGGATCTTTCATTGCTTTTATTCCTCCAATTTTTTGGGCTGCTTCAGTCATTTCAACTACTGGTGCAATGTCTGATTTTAAATCTGTTTCAAATCCAAATCCTTCACGATAAGACATGAGTGCAATTCCATGGTCTCCAACGCTACCAGTCAATATGATTTTATTTCCTATTTCAAGACCAGAATCACTTGTAATTTCTCCCTTTTTAGCAATTCCAATTCCTGTTGTTGAAATAACAATTTTATCCAGTTTGTCATGTTCCATTACTTTTGTATCTCCAGTTACAAGAGCTACTCCTGCTTCAGTGCATGCTTCATCCATGGATTTTATTATTTTTTCAAATTCATCACTTGTAAACCCTTCACTAATTACCATTGCGTTTGCAATTGCAAGAGGCTTTGCCCCCATGACTGCTACATCATTTACTGTTCCAGTAACGGATAATTTCCCAATATCTCCTCCAGGGAAGAATAAGGGGTCAACTGTATGACTATCTGTGCTGATTACAATTTCATAGTCCCCGAAAGGAATTGTAGCTCCGTCATCAAGTTCTCCAAGTCCAATTCCACCATTAACATTTTTGTTTTTGATATTGTTGAGTATAATATCTGATATTAGACTCTGCATCATTTCTCCGCCAGCGCCGTGTGCCATGCTGATTTTCATAAGTTCACCTGTTGTTTTTGTTTATATTGTATCCTTATTTA
The DNA here is from genome assembly GCA_016222945.1 of Methanobacterium sp. Lineage (NCBI taxonomy): Archaea > Methanobacteriati > Methanobacteriota > Methanobacteria > Methanobacteriales > Methanobacteriaceae > Methanobacterium > Methanobacterium sp. The sequence goes on from JACRPY010000004.1 coordinate 235,520, forward strand.
ACTTTAGTTTCAAATTAAACCTATTTTTAAGTAGTTTTTTAAGTAATCATAATATGCTTATCTTTTAAATTTAATTTAGTTATTAATGGATAAGCATAACAAAATATATATGGCTTGTTATATACTTGTAAGTTAAGAATATATTTTTTAATTAAATGAAGTTGAAACTTTGAAATATTTAAATATATTCAGAAGCATAATATTTATGTAGTAAATTTAAAGATAGCTATAAATAATGCTTCTTGGAAATAAAATATATAAGTAAATTATTTTCCAAATAATGCTTTTTTGGGAATGATATCTTAGTTATATTCGAATAAACGAAGTATATTAAGTGAAATTTCCTAGATAATCTAAAAAAATCAACATATAAAATATAGAGGTGTATATAATGGCAATTTGGCAAGGTAAATCATTAAGAAAACCTAGCGGAGGACGCGGTAAGCTTAACAAAAATAAAAGGAAAGCTGAACTTGGGAAAGGGGCAGCAGAAACCAAAATAGGTGACCGTAAAGTTAAAAAAGTCAGAACAAAAGGCGGAAACGAAAAAATCAGGCTCACCAATGATAACAAAATCAATGTTGTAGATCCTAAAACAAAAAAAGTGGAAGTAGCTGAAATTTTAAATGTTGTTGAAAACAGTGCTAACACTCATTTTGTACGTAGGAACATTATTACAAAAGGTGCTGTAGTTGAAACCAGTGCAGGAACTGTTAAAGTAACTTCAAGGCCAGGTCAGCACGGTATTATTAATGGTATATTGGTTGAATAAAACCAATTAATATTTTTATTTTTTTTTAATCATATTCAATAATGGTGTATCCATTGAATGAAGAAATTTTAGAAAGTGCTGAAAAGTTCCTCAATTCGGTAAATAAAGATTTACCTGAAGGTATGGAACTGGAATTTGAAGGTTTTTATCAAAGAGGTTTTTTTGTAACAAAAAAACGATATGCTCTTATTGAAGACGATACTATCACTGTTAAAGGTTTGGAACTTGTAAGAAGGGATTGGGCACCAATAACTAAAAATACTCAGCAAAAAGTTCTTACAGCTATTTTAAAAGACGCAGATCCTCAAAAAGCAGCAAAAATTATAAAAGATGTAATTGAGGACATTAAAAGTGGAAATGTTAAATTAGAAGACTTAGTAATCCATACGCAGCTTACAAAAAATCCAAATGAATATTCTCAAAAGGCCCCTCATGTTTTAGCTGCAAAAAAGGCTATAGAAAAGGGAAGGGACGTTGGAAGAGGTTCTATCATACGATATGTTATTGTAAAGGGAAGAGAACCTATTAGTAATCGTGCTGTGCCTATAGAAGATGTTAAACTTTCTAATTATGATCCAAATTATTATATTGAAAACCAAGTGCTCCCTGCAGTTGGAAGAATAATAGAAGCTATTGGATACTCTGAACAAGAAATATTGCATAAAGAAAAGCAGAGCAGCCTTGATGCATTTTTTTAAGCTAATTTTAATAAAAAAAGTAATATTATATATTTTCTATATATTATAACTCCCATATTAAATATTTTATTTTTCCGTAACTATATATCTAATTTTAGTCAAACTATAACTAATCTTTAGAATTAACTAGGTGGGATTATGATAAAGGTAGTTCTTTTTGATATTGATGATACTTTATATGATACATCTGGCTTTGCAAAACTTGCAAGGAAAGCGGCACTCAATGTAATGATTGATGCAGGCTTACCATTATCTTCTGATGATGCATACATTCTTTTAAGGGAGATAATAGATGAATATGGTTCTAATTATGATAAGCATTTCAATATTTTAACTAAAAGAGTGTTTGGAGAAGAAAGACCTCTTTTAATAGCGTTAGGAATGATTACATATCATAATGTTAAGTTCGCACTGCTTAGATTGTTTCCACAGACAACAAGCACTTTAATTTATCTTAAAAAGAGAGGTTATGATCTTGGAGTGGTATCCAATGGAATAACTATTAAACAGTGGGAAAAATTAATCAGGCTTGATTTACATCATTTCTTTGACCATGTTATAACTTCAGAAGGTGCAGGAGTGGAAAAACCTGATCCTAAAATATTTGAAGTGGCACTTGAAAAGATGGGATGTGAAGCTAAAAACTCCATCATGATAGGCAACAAATTCAGCGAAGACATAATGGGGGCTTTAAATGCAGGAATACCTGCTATTCTTGTTAACTCCGAGTTAACAGAATCAGAAAAAGAATATATTAAAGAAGAAGGCATTGAATTAAAAGTACTGCCCAATATAGGTGAATTAAAAAATATTCTCTAAAGAAATCGCATAAAAATGAAAAACATCTAATAAATTTATCTAAAGATTAATGAAATAAATTATAAATATTATTTAAAAAATTTCAGCGTACTTTCAAATGATTCAGGTGGTTCAATGAATTATTATCATGACAATAAAATGGAAAAGATTTTTGAAATCCTCAAACAACCTAAAACTCTCGAAGAATTAAAACTTTCAAGCACTTTTGTTAATAATTCAATTCTAAAAATAATATCTAGTTATGGGACTATAAAAACAAGTAGAATTAATGAAATGACTGGAATTCACTGGGATATTTTGGAAGGAACCCTAAGAAAACTGGAAGAAGATGGTTTGTGTGCTCCAGTAGGTGGAGGATTCCTATTTTCAAGTGTTGATTACACTGTAACCAAAAAGGGGCATGAAAAAGCCAGAAGAATTCTTGAAGAGAGTCCATATATTGGTATGACGCCAGTTTCGTATGAGGACTACTACAAACTTATGCAAGCTCAATTAAAAGGGAGATATCCTTTGACAATACCTGGTGAGGTATTTGAAGACACTTTTAAGGATGTTGTGGGAGTATCGTATGCTAAGGAAGTGTTGGTAGAATCATGTACTGTTGGAAAGGGTATTTTTGTTTATGGGCCGCCAGGAACTGGTAAAACTTTTATTGTAAGCAAGGCATCAGATTTACTTCCTCCTCTTATAATACCTAAATTCATTGAATTTGGAGGGGCTGTAGTTCAGCTATTTGACCCGGATTTCCATAAGATGAGTGATGAACAGCCAGAAGATCCTCGATGGGTTAAAATACATGCGCCATTCGTGCTTACAGGTTCAGAACTAAGTTTAAATAAATTAGAGACAAATTATAACCCTAATAAAGGATTATATGAAACTTCTCCAATTATTAAAGCTAATGGTGGAGTTCTTTTAATAGACGATCTTGGAAGGCAACGTGATGACCACGAACTCATTTTAAACCGGCTTATTGTGCCTATGGAAAATAAAAAGGATGTTATCTATGTTAGGGGAATTCCTGTAGTTGTTCACAGCCATTTTATACCTGCATTTTCAACTAACCTTGATATAAGCATAATGGACGAAGCACACCTTAGAAGAGCACCATTACATATCTTCCTTAAAGCTCCTCCTCTTGATGAATTAATAGAGGTTTTTAAGGGGAATCTTGATGAATTAAAGGAAACTTATAATGAAGATACTTTAGAAAGATTTATTAAAGTTTACATGCCTGCTGCTGAGGGAGGAGAAGGTTTAGATCCAAGTTTTGCCCATGCAAGGGACATTGCTCAAATTTCTCAGGCTGTACGTATAAACCGTCAAAAAGATGTTATAGATGTTGAAGTGCTTGATGAAGCTTTAAGCAAGCATATATTAATTGAACTACAGCGGATGAATATTGATGTTTCACAAGTAACTAAAAAGATACGTTCTTATAGGGTGCAAACAAGTGATGTAGAGGCTACATTTAAAGCTTTAAATGAATATGGTCCTTGTGGAATCTCATATGAAGATAAAGCCATTATTTTAGATGTAGAAGAAACCATAACACCAGTTCAGCTTGCAACATATTTGCATAAAAAAGGCATTGTTATAAAGAAAATAGATTTAATAGCAGAATCTGAAAGAGAGCTTAAAAAAAGTATTCTTCAATAACTTTTTAATTTTTGTGGGTTAATAAACCCATTATTTAACTTTTTAATTAACATGGAACATTATTATCTGAGATAGGTTTAAATGTTAATTGGAATTACTGGTCAACCTTTTTTTAAAAAAGGTTGATCAAAAAAATTCCTAAAAAAAAGGATTTATTTAATGTTAATTGGAATTACTGGTCAACATTTCAAAACCTTTGGTTTTGAAGACCGAAAAATCTGTGATTTTATACGGCTTTTTTTAAAAAAGTTTTCAAAATTTTCAATTTTTAAACGTATTGTGATTTATAAAAATAAGAAATAATAATTTTAAAAAGAAAATAAATTATTTAGTCTAGTTTAACTGGTAATTTCCTTAACCATCCAATATCACTCTTATAAAGCATTCTGATATCCTTTATATCAAGTCGCATCATGGCTAACCTTTCAATTCCAAGACCAAATGCAGCAACAGGTGTTTTAACACCAATAGGCTCTAAAACTTCTGGTCTAAACATTCCTGCTCCTCCAAGTTCTATCCATGTCTCTTTATCTGGTAAATAGATTTCACATTCTACAGATAGATAAGTATAAGGGAAGTATGCGGGTCTGAATCTAACTTCAAAGCCGAGCTTATGATAAAATTCCTTTAAAATCCCAAGAAGATTTTTAAATGTTATGTCATTTGCTGCAACAATTCCTTCAACTTGGTGAAATTCAGGAAGATGTTTATATGTTATTGTTTCCCTTCTAAAAACCCTTCCAACTGAAAACATCTTTAATGGAGGTTTATTTTCAGCTAAGTACCGTGCAGATACACATGTTGTATGTGTTCTAAGCACAGATTGTTTTGCTACTTCAACATCCCACAAATAGCCCCAACCTTCAGAGCCTGTGCATCCTCCATTTTCATGAGCCATACGAACATTTTCTACAAGCTCATCTGAGGGTAAATTAACATTTTTAGGATTTTTTATATAAAATGTATCCTGCATTTCACGTGCAGCATGGTCTTGGGGCTGGAAAAGACAGTCAAAATTCCAGAAAGCCGATTCTAGAATAGTGCCACTTGACTCTGTAAATCCCATTTTAAGAAATATTTGCCTTATATCCTCAATAGTTCTTTGCAATGGGTGCATTTTTCCCGGAAATGTGTCAGGATGTTCTGCCTGGACATCATAACCTCTGTAATTTAATTTCTTCCAGGATCCTGTTTTAAGCTGCTCATGAGTAAGTTGTGTTGCATCTTCTTTAATATCTATGCCCATTTCAAGTAGTTGTTTGCCCTTTTTGGTTACTTTTAAATAGTATTTATGTTCTTTTTTTACATCTAATATTCCCTTTCTTTTCTTTAAAAGATCAAATCCTTCTTTAATTAATTTGGAAGGGTTAAAAAAAAGTAATTTATTGACTTCAAGAAGTTTTTCTAATAATAATTCATCACTATATTCATTAGATACTGCATTTCGACCAGCTTCAGTTATTGTTACAATACCTTTATCAATTGTAGCCCACTTTTTTTGGAGTAGCCAGCCTATGGCTATTTTAACTTCTGAAGAATCTAAATCAGCTTTATTACTTAAATCCTTCATTGGGATCTGATCTTCATCATTTAGTGTTTTTAATATTCGCCTTTCAGGTAATCCTTCTTTTGCATATCCTTTTCCAGTAATACTCAAACTGATAAATTCATTAACATCCTTTTGAACCTCAATAAGTCCTTTAGACTCTAAAGCACCTGCTGCACTCATTACAGACTTAATATTTAAGTTTTGAGATTCTACAATATTTTCAGGTGTTGTTTCATAATTAAATGATTCTAATCCCTTTAAAACCATTTTTTCATATTGTGTTAATTCATTGATGATATTTTGAAGCATGATAATTTACCTCTATCCATTATTTGTCCATAGACTATTTTATTCATTATACATTTTATAATTTTAAATTATATTATCATTTAAACCATGATTCTTCAAGAAAAGCAACCATTATTGAAGAAGCAGTTAAATCTGCAGTTGTTCCAGGATTCAGCTTATTTTTGATTAGTTGTTTGTCAAATTCATTGATTAAAAATTCTCCGTGAGGATCTAATATTCCTCCGTTTTGAAGAATGGAATCTGCATCTGCTGATACTATTCTGGCCATATCATTCCCATATTTTCTTGAAATTAATGTATCAGGATTTTTAGATAAAATTGTTAGAAATGTTTGGATTGTTGCTTTATTTATCCCATATTCATGTTTTATTTCTTTAAATGTAGGAAAACCAGTTTCAAATGTGACAGGCAGACCATTTGTAAGTTCATAAGATAATAAATCCCATTTAGATGACATTTCAAGCACTTTATACATACTTATATCTTCTTTTATGATTCTAGCCCTTGCTTCAGCGTCTGAAACATCTAATTCATCTTGTTCACCCATCCCTCCAGCATCAGCAATGTTTATTGCATCATATAAATTTAAAGCATCACGAGAAGTAGTGGCTTCCATTACTCTTTCTGCATTTTTTCTTAAATCATCAAAATTATGACTCATTCCTGCAGCAACAGAAATAGGAGTTAACATCATTATAATTCCCAGATTGGTGTTATTTCCAATCCATTTATCTGTTTCAATAACAGCTTCCTTTATAATTTCTCCTAATCTGATTTTATGTAATGAATAATCGTCCCTATATTTGCTGCCTCTTTCAGCAGCTTTTTTCATTAAATCTCCAATAACAATGCCGCTTATCAGAAAATCCTCAAAGCACATATCGTCGTAGTCTCTTGTACGATGAACATTTCCTGGCTTGGGGTGACCGCTAACTTCAAGAACGGATGCAATTTGTGCAATTTTTGCTATTAAATCGGAATTCATGTTATATCCTCTGTTTATCCTTTAATTGTTTGTATTATTTATTTATAAAAATATTTGTGCTATTGCTTATAAAAATTCAGGTGCAAAATGGGATATTATAAGATCTGCTCCTGCACGTTTAATAGAAATCAATGATTCATATATAACATCTTCAGTAAGATAACCTGCTTCTATTCCTGCTTTAATCATTGAATACTCTCCACTAACTTGATAAGCTGCTGTTGGCACATTAAATTCATCTTTAATAGATTTAATGACATCAAGATAAGCTATTGCAGGTTTTACCATTAATATATCTGCACCTTCCACTAAATCAAGTTCTGACTCTCTTAAAGCCTCATTCACATTTGAAGGATTCATTTGGTAAGTTTTTCTATCACCAAATGATGGAGCGGAATCTACAGCATGCCTAAATGGTGCATAAAATGCTGATGCATATTTTGCAGCATAAGACATTATAAGAACATCATCATATCCATTTACATCAAGTGTTTCCCTTATAGCTTCAACTCTACCATCCATCATATCTGAAGGTGCTACAATATCGGCCCCTGCTTCAGCATGGCTTAAAGCTATCTTTGAGAGATATTCAAGACTTTCATCATTAATTATTTCATCATCATCAATTATTCCGCAATGTCCTTGGGTCGTGTACTGACACATACAAACATCTGTTATAACCACAAGATTTGTTTCTTCTTTCAATTTGCGGACCGTATTTTGAACTATTCCATTTTCATCATAAGCCGATGATCCTATATCATCTTTTTTATCAGGCATTCCAAACAAGAGAACTGATACTAAACCTCTTTTTTCAAGCTTTTTAGCCTCAAAAACTGCATCATTCAATGAATATCTGTATTGACCAGGCATTGTATCAATATGCTCTTTTTGGCCGTCTTTTAATGTTTCTTTAACAAACATGGGATAGATAAAATCTTCGGGGTTGAGCTTTGTTTCACTTAAAATTTTCCTTATTTGAGGTGTTTTTCTTAATCTTCGCATCCTTGTAATTGGAAATTGCATTATATCACCAATCTAACTTTGAAATTCAGAACGTATAAAAATTATTTCTACAAATTATAGATATGGGCATCATTTAATAAATATATTATAATCAAAAAAATAATTAAAAAAAATGTAAAACAGTGTAATAATTAAAAATTATTTAGGTGGAAATACCTCAAAGAATAATTCTCTAAATTTGTCCATTAATTCTTTAGGGAACTTTAAACCAACACATATTATGAGAACCCCGGTTCTAACAGTGCCTTCTTCGTTGTTAGGGTCTTCTATGAGTTCTTCATCAAAAACCAGATTTACATTTGATTTTTCTTGAAGAAAATCCCAGAGAGTTTCCTTTTCAGGGTCTTTTCCCTTTTCAGCGATTTTATTTCGAAGTACTAACTGTAAAAACTTCTCCCAATCACCATATTCGCAAAATTCGATCCACACTGATCCTTTATAATCAATACATGAATTACATGTTTCAAATTCCCAGTGAAAGAAGTTTTTAATTATATCTTCTAATCCCTCATCCACTGAAATATAAAAGTCATCATCAATTTTAATGTCTATCTGTTTATGTCCCATATTAATAACTCCTATTTAGCCTGTAATTTGCCTGTGTTTTTATTTGTTTATAATGGTATAAAAAACAAATTAAAAAAAGAAATAGTATTTAAATAGTGATATACAAAAATAATGTTGTAGGTAGTAGCTATTTTATAGTTTATTTAGTTCAATATCTTTAGTTACCTCTAAAAGACATTTCAAATTCTAGTTATGTTAATATTGTTGATTAAATGATTAATTACTATTCAATAGCAGGAATATTTATAATGGTTACTGACTTATACCCATTAATCTGTTATCTTATAATTAGTGATAACGGATACATTTAAATATAAATCGCACCAACAATGAATGATATAGGATAGGTGATAATGTGAGTGTACAGAAAAATGTGAATGTATCAAGACCACTTGACGCATTAGGTAAATCATTAAACTCCCAGGTACTAATTAAGCTTAAAGGCGGAAGAGAATTTAGAGGAGTTTTAAAAAGCTTTGACATGCACATGAATTTAGTATTAAACGATGCTGAAGAATTAGAAAACGGGGAATCATCCCGAAGATTAGGAATTGTGCTTATAAGAGGAGACAACATAGTATATATCTCTCCAGGATAAAACTTAAATTTTAGATAACGAAAACTCGTTTTGATATCTAATTTGCTAATAAAATCGAATTTTGACTAATTTAACATAAAATAAAGGAGGATAATCAATGAAGGGAACGCCATCATTTGGTAAGCGTAATAAAAAGACCCACATTAGATGTAGAAGATGTGGTAAAAATTCCTATCACGCAAGAAAAAAATACTGTGCAGCATGTGGATTTGGCAGATCAAGTAAGATCAGGAGTTACAGCTGGCAGAATAAAAAAATTACAGGATACAGGTTGAAATAAATGGGTAATAAAACTCCTATTGATGTACGGATAATTGTAGAAGGTGCATCAGATGTGGAAAGCATTTCTAAAGCTATGCGAAATATAGCTTTAGGAGCTGAATACCACATTACCATATCCTCCATAATTCCCACAACCAGCTCTAAAATAGCTAAAAAAGCTGTAATGGGAGCAGATATTGTTTTAATTGCAACTGACGTTGATGCGCCAGGAAGAGAACTTGCAGAGAAGTTCCAAAAAGTCCTGAAAGATGAAGTGGGACATATTGAAAGAATGAAACTTCCATTTGGCCACGATGTGGAATATATAGACCCTTTCCTTATACAAAATGAAATAAAAAATGCAATAATAAGGTCAGGATTAACTTCTATTGCTAACATTAAATTGTATCGCGATTTAGAAGATAAATTAAAAGAATCAGAATTAAATATTCGTAATTTATCTGAAGAAAACAACGATTTAAAAGCAGCAAATGATGATATTTCTAATAACAGTGAAAAAATATCCAAAGAAAATGCTAAACTGAAAGAGAAATTTGAAAGTTTAAATGAGAAACATGGAAATTTAAAGAACAAATTTGCTGCAATGAAGAATGAATATAAAACTATTCAGGATAAAGAGTTATTTGAAGTATTTCCTATTAAAGAACTATGGAAAGAAGCTTTTGATGAAGAATTAGAATTTAAAGAACAAATTTATTTTATAAGCAACGAATTTAAACCAGAAAATTTAGTTGTTGGCCAAAACAGAATCGCTGCTTTAACCAAAAAAGATGCTATTGATTGGCTTAAAATCATTAGAACAGTCCTAATTTTTTATGATTCAAAAATTGAAGATTTAAAAGAAGAGTTTGATAAAGGGAAGATTTAATTTATACTAATTATAAAATATAATATAATTTCAAATTTTAAAATAACCTTATTTTCAGTTAGAGATCAGCATAGAAGAGGAGAATGGAAATTGCGAGATAAGTGTGGTATTGTAGGTGCATATTCTCATAATAAGTCAAAAAACGTCTCAAGATCGATATACTATGGCCTTTATGCATTACAACATAGAGGGCAGGAATCAGCAGGAATATCTGTTCATGATGGGAATGAAATAGGTACCTCTAAAGGTATGGGGCTTGTCTGCGACGTATTTAACAATGGAAACATTGAAGGACTTGAGGGACCTGTAGGCATTGGACATGTAAGATATTCAACTACAGGTAAATCAAAAATAGAAAACTCACAGCCTTTTTGCAGTGAATTTGATTTTGGAAATATTGCAATCGCCCATAATGGAGATATTATCAACTCCATGGAATTAAGGCATGAACTAGAATTATCAGGCCATAAATTTAAATCAGATACAGATTCTGAAGTTATTTTTCATTTACTTAGCGTAGAATATTCAAAAACCGAAGATATACTCAGCGCTATTCAGGAAACATCTAAAAAATTAATTGGTTCATATTCTCTTGTTATTTTATTAAATAATGATTTAATTGTTGTAAGAGATCCAGTGGGTATAAAACCACTTTCCATTGGAAAAAAAGATGATATAATACTTGTAGCGTCTGAAACAGTTGCGTTTGATGCTATTGGTGGTGAATATATCCGGGCTATAAAACCTGGGGAAATAATGATTATAAATGATGAAATAAAAAGCTTTCAGATGGAAAACAAGAAATCCGTCAAAAGAGCACATTGTATGTTTGAATATGTTTATTTTGCACGTCCTGATAGTATATTAGATGATAGAAATGTTTATGATGTTAGATTGAAAATTGGAAAATCACTCTTAAAAGAATATCCTGCAGATGTAGAAGTTGTAATGCCTGTTCCTGACTCTGCAATTACAGCAGCAATAGGTTATTCCAGAGAATCAGGATTACCTTACGGAGAGGGACTTATAAAAAACCGTTATGTAGGTAGAACATTTATTATGCCCACACAAACAGAACGTGAAAACTCTGTAAGGCTTAAAATGAACCCTGTTAAATCAGAACTTGAAGGAAAAAAAATAGTGCTTATAGATGACAGTATTGTGCGAGGAACAACATCCAAAGCCACAGTTAATGTTTTAAAGGAAGCTGGAGTTAAGGAAATTCATTTAAGAATAGGATGCCCTCCAATAATTTCTCCATGTTACTATGGAATAGCAATGGCTACAAAAAGAGAACTTATAGCCTCTAGCAAGGAAATAGAGGACATAAGAAAATACTTAGGAGTGGATTCCCTGGGATATTTGAGCGTGGATGCACTTGTTGAATGTATAGGCATAAAAAGAGATGAACTTTGCCTTGGATGCCTTACAGGAGAATATCCAACATCTTTACCTGAAAATATAGAAGAATATGAAGCTAAACGATGTACATGTCCCTAATTTTTCATAAAGTAACCTAAATCTAATTAAATACTCAATTAATCCTCTTAAATAATTTTTATTTCATTTTATCTTTACTTTTTATATTTAAAGAAAGTTTAACTTAAAAAAACTAAAATGGTGATTAAAATAGTGGAATTGCTTTCACCTGCACGGGATTTTGCTGCATTGAACGCTGCAATTAAAAATGGTGCTGATTCTGTTTATGTGGGTATTGAAGGATGTAATATGAGGGCTAATGTCCGAAATTTCACCATTAAAACCATTAAAGATGCAGTAAAACAATGTCATGATTCTAATAAGAAAATATATGTCTGTACAAATACCATAATGAAAAATAAGGATATAACTTATTTTAAAGAGATTATACCAACTCTTAATTCTTATGAAATAGATGCACTTATAATTTCTGACCTTGGCGCTCTTAAAATTGCGCGAGAAAACGGTATCGATGTGCATATGAGTATACAAGCCAATATTTCTAATTTTGAATCTTTAAACTTGCTTGAAGAGTTCGATGTTAAACGTGTTGTTCTTTCCAGGGAATTATCAATCCATGAGATAAAAGAAATTAAAGAAAACACAAATTTGGATATTGAAACTTTTATCCATGGTGCAATGTGCGTTGCAGTATCTGGAAGATGTTTTTTAAGCTCATATCTTTATAATAAAAGTGCTAATTGTGGTGAATGCATACAGCCATGCAGAAAAAAATGGAAACTTACATCTGAAGATTTAGAAGAATTTGAATTAATTCAAACTGAAAATGAAAGCCATATTTTAAGCCCAAAAGACATATGTATGATAAAACATGTTCCAGAACTCATTGAAGCAGGAATTGATGTATTTAAAATAGAAGGACGAGCTAAACCTGCAGATTACGTTGCAACTGTAACTAAAACTTATCGTGAAGCTATTGACCAATATGAATCAGGCAACTGGAAATTCGATGAAAAATGGGTAAAAGAGCTTAAAAAAGTTTTTAATAGAGGTTTTGACACAGGATTTTACTTTAAAACACCTTATGAAACCAGCCAATATAATGAATCTACATATATCAAAAAAGACATTGGTTTAGTGGTTAATTATTATAAAAATGTTTCTGCAGCAGAAATCCGGCTCTTAGATGACCTTAAAATTGGTGATGAAATTATAATTCAAGGAAATAAAACAGGATCCTTAACTCAAAAGGTTGAATCAATGCAAATTAATGGTAATGATATTGAAGAGGTAAAAAAAGGTCAAAATGTGGGGTTAATGGTTAATGATACAGTAAGGCCTAATGATATTGTTTATAAAATGATTTTAAGGAAACCTCAAACATAAAAATGTTTGGGGCATGGAAAAATTTTCAATTTTTCCGGCTACGAAACTCTCAAACCCGAAGGGTTTGGAGTGCAAAACTTTAGTTTTGCTAACCACGTTTCGTAAGCACCAAAATTATAAATTTTGAGCGAAATAAATAAAATAGATTTACTTATTTTGCATTTTCTACAGTTTCTTCTGGCATTTTTTGAGTCGTTGGTTCATCTTCACTTAAAGGTATTTCTTTAAGGAAAAATGCAATAATTACTCCTGCAAATGCCAAAATTATGGCAGCAAGGAAAATATTTTGAATTGAAAGTGTTAGAACTTCTGTTTTACTCAAATTAACTGCTGCTTGACTTCCCATGGATGCATTCACTATAAATCCAAATATGGGAATTGCCACAGTAGCTCCAATATTCCTGAAAAACTGCATAGCAGCAGTTATTATTCCTATTTCTCTAATTGAAAAGGCATTTTGCACACTTATTGTAAATATGGTGTACATCATCCCTGAACCTAAACCAAGGATTGTTGAGTAGACAACCAGTGCATAAGGTGATGTATTTACATTTATTGTAGCAAGAAGAACTATTCCAATTCCTGTAATTACAAATTCTGCAATAGCCAGCATTTTATATTTTCCAGTTTTTGAAATGATTTGCCCTGCAATATTAGATGCTATGGTAAGACTTATAAGCATGGGAATCATTATGAGTCCTGAATTTGTAGCACTCAGCCCTATAACTTCTTGAGCAAATAATGGGACATAAATTATCCCTCCAAATATAAGTGCGCTTGCTAAAAAGTTTTCTATAGATGAAATGGTGAATATTGAATTTTTAAACAGGTAGAGAGGTAATATTGGCTCTATTGCTCTCTTTTCAGCCCAAATAAATAATGCAAACATCACCGCTGAAAAAAGGAGTAAACCTATTATTTCAATTAGAGAGGATGTATTTAGATCTCTAGCAAGTGTTAATGCTAGGAAAAGACCGCTTAAAGCCAGAGTAAATGTTATTATTCCAGAGTAATCAATAACCTTTTTTACATCAGGTAATTTGAAATTTGGAAGAGAATACATGAGCATACTAACAGCAACTATTCCTACAGGAACATTTACGAAAAATACCCATCTCCAACCAATAGTATCTGTAATTACTCCTCCTAATATTGGCCCTAAAATGCTTGAAAGTCCAAATACTGATGCGAGTATTCCCATGTATTTGCCTCTTTCACGGGGGCTGAAAATTTCTCCAACAACGATAAATGGGAGAGATATTAAAATTCCGCCTCCAATTCCCTGAAGACCTCTAAATATAATTAATTCAAGCATGTTGGTTGCAAAACCACACATGACTGAAGTTATAACAAATGTGATAATTCCAGCTATTATAATTGTTTTTCTGCCGTAAATATCTGATAATTTACCAAAAAGGATTATGGCAATGGTTGAAGACAGCATATACGATGTAAATGGCCATACATAATATTCCATTCCTTGTAGGTTGCTGATAACTTTAGGCATTGCTGTTCCAATGATTGAGTTATCAAGGGCAGCTACTAATAGTCCTACCATCAATCCTGCCATGATCATGATTATTTTATTTTTACTAAGGTCATAATGACTTCTATAATTGTTCATATTTATCACTGGGGGTTTATTTTTAATGATAATTTTTTAATGTTCCTTAAAGATTCATTGAGGATTTCAAGATCCATATTAGTGAGATTAGAAAGGTTATTTTTGATATTTTCTTCTACCATTTTTCGAGCTTCAAACATGAATTCTTTACCATGCTCGGTTATTTCTATATTTATTATTCTCCTATCTTTTTTGCTTCTTAATCTATTTACCATTTTATCATTGACTAATTTATCAATTAAGGGTGTCATATTAGGTTTAGATATGTAAAGTTTTCTTCCAATTTGAGATATGGGTAATGGGCCTGAAATCATTAACATTCCTAAAATTTGGTAATAGCCATCTGTTTTACCATATTTTAAACTTTTTTCAGGACTCATTGATGTTTTTATTTTCCTATAAAACAGTGGATAATAAATTAAAAGGTTATCTACTAATTTTTCAAATTCTTCATCTTTCATTATAATCAATCCAAATTTAGTTAACTTTGATAATGGTTATATAATTTGACTATTATATAAATATAACTATGTATTATTTAAACTTTTAAAAAATCAAAATGCTATTTTTTCAATATAATTTAAGTCACGCATTTGTAGTTTTTTGAATAAAAAACATATATTGTTAATAACAAACAAGTTATTGGTTATTCCAATGGCTAATAATATAATTCTTCTTGTAGAAGATGAAAGTATTGAAGCAATGGATATTAAGCGAACATTGGAATTATATGGTTATAAAGTTCCATATGTCGCTTCCAATGGCGAAGAAGCTGTAAGGAAGGCTTTAGAGATAATGCCAGATCTTATTTTGATGGATATAGTTCTTAAAGGAGAAATTGATGGGATTGAAGCTGCTTCCAAGATTAAGGAATTGAATATACCTGTTATTTATTTAACTGCTCATTCTGAAGATTCTACTATTCAGCGGGCTTTTGTAACAGAGCCATATGCTTATATTTTAAAGCCATTTGATGCAAAAGAACTCAAATTTGCTGTAGAACTTGCTATTTACAAGCATGAATCTAACAAAAAAATAAGTGAAAGTGAAAAGTCTTACAGAACTCTTTCTGAGAATTTACAGGGTATAGTTTACAGAGTATCTTTAAGAGAAAATGGAAATATGTATTTTTTTAATGATAGAGTAACGGAAATGACTGGTTATTCTCCTGAAGAACTTAAACATGGCGAAGTATGCTCAATTGATCCGTTAATAATCTCTGAAGATAAAGAAAATGTGATAAATACTGTAAAAAATGCTATTAAGTCTGGAAAATTCTTCGTAGTTGATTACAGAATCAAAAATAAGGATGGAAGTATTAAATACTTCAGAGAACGGGGAAAACCAGTATATGGGGATGATGGAAAACCATTATATATTGATGGAGTTATTTTCGACGTTACAGAAACAAATAATTATAAGCTAGAACTTGAAAAATCATATAAATTATGGAAAGATACTTTCAATGCTATTGAAGAAGGAATATGTTTCATTGATAAAAATGGGATAATAAAACAGTGTAATTCTGCGATGGAAGCACTGCTTGAAAAGCCTTCTAACGAATTTATGGAAAAAAAGTGCTGGGAAATAGTACATGGTACTGATGAACCTCCTGAAAATTGTCCTGTTGTTAAAATGTGGAAGAGTAAAAAGAGAGAGTCATTAGAAATGTCAATTAACGGAGAATGGTTTAAAGAAACAGCAGACCCCATTTTAGATGATAAAGGTAAATTAACTGGTGCTGTTCATATTTTTACTAATATAAACGAACGTAAAGAAGCTGAAGAAGCCCTTATTGAGAGTAAAGAAAAATATAAGGCGCTTTTTGAATCTGATCCTGATTATACTTTACTTGTGGGGTTAGATGGCATAATTTTTGATGTTAATCCTGCAGCAGAGCATGTTATGGGATTATCTAAAGATGAGCTCCTTAAAAAAAATTTTATGGAATTAGAAATTTTTCCTAAAGATGAGAAACCAAAGCATAAAAAAATGTTTAAAAAATTATTGAAGGATAAAGAAGTAGTTCGTTATGAATCTAGAATTATTACTCATAGTAATGAAATTCGTTGGTTGAAGACTGCATTAGCCATAATAATGAAAGATGATGTGCCTAAACATATTTTAATGATTCATAGTGACATTACACAACGTAAAAAAGCCATAAAAGATCTTCAAGAATCATTGCAGGAGAAGGAAATTACTAGTCAAGTAGTAATGCAGTTAGTAGGGGTTGTTAGTACTTCTGAAATATATTCGATAATTGGAAAAGCCGTAAAACAACTATTACCGGATTCTTATATAATTGTTAGTGGAACTTCTGCAAATGAGAAAAATGTACGTATAATGGAAATTTTTGGTCCAAAGAATTTCTTTAATAAACTTACAACAATTTTGGGAATAGATCCATATGAAATGGAATTTTCGGTTGGAGAGATTAGCAGTGAAGAACTCAAAAAACACAGGAGTGAAGTATTAACAGAATATAAAGAGGGGTTTTATGATTTAACCATGAAAAAGATCCCTCGCTCAGTATGCCAGATAATAGAAAAGGTATTTCATATAAGGAGGATTTATAGTATTCGTTTTTCATTTGAAGGCTGTCATTATGGAGGGGTATCCATAGCCATATTAGAAGGCCAATCTATTGACCATAAAAAAGCCATAGAGATAATTGTTCACCAGGCATCTATAGCCATCCGGCGAGCTCGTGCAGAAGAAGCAATTAATGAATCTTTAAGAGAAAAAGATGTTTTACTTAGAGAGATTCATCATAGGGTAAACAATAATTTACAAATTGTATCCAGTCTTTTAAGTTTACAGATAAAACATGTAGAAGGAAATGAGACTCAAAATGTATTGAAAGAGAGTCAAGGTAGGGTCAAAAGCATGGCCATGATTCATGAAAAACTTTACCAGTCCTCAAGATTTACCAATATCAATTTCAAAGAGTATGTAGAAAAACTCGTTTTTGATATATTCTACTCTTATGGAATTAAAAATGATTCTATTAAACTAGTAGTGGATATTGAAGATGTATTGATGAACATGGACACAGCAATACCATTAGGACTTATCATTAATGAGTTGGTGACTAATATAGTTAAATACGCATTTTCCAAACCTGAAGGAACCATAACCATTAAACTCAAACCACTCCAAGAACAAATGGAACTTACTGTTGCCGATGATGGAATAGGACTTCCCACAGATATCGATGCTAAAAATACAGATACACTTGGATTTCAACTTGTTAATAATTTAGTAAATCAAATTGATGGTAAAATAGAAATTGATAGAAGCATTGGAACAAAATTTAAAATTACTTTTGAAGAGTTAAAATATAAGAAAAGGATTTAAACAAATTTCAAAAAAATAAAATATAATAAACGAAAAAATGGGTTTTTACTTTCTTTTGGGTATTATTAGTCCGCAGATAATCATTAAGATGGCTAATATTATGTAGTTTATTGGAATTTGTTGTTTAGGTCTAATATTAATAGTTGGATTTGGTGCGATGGATTCTCCAGATAAAACAACATCTTCAACAAGCCAATCAACCGTAGCACCTCAATCTGTAGCTACAAATACTTCATCAACAAGTTCACAACCAACCACAGTAGCTAGTGCTGATCAAAATTACATTGAATTATCCTATTCTGGTGGTTCATGGGATGGATCTATAACCATTCAATCAGGTAGTAATGAAGAAGAAGTTAATTTTGATGGTAGTGGAACTAAAAGATTCGATCTTACGCCATATAAAGGTAAAGACGTTTATATAAACGCTCAAAAACAAGATGGAAGTTCTGAAAAGCTTTCAGCAGTGATTGTAAGAAATGGTGAAACCAAATTAAGCCAATCAACAACTGGAGGATATGGAATAGTAAATGGATGGGTATTCTCCTGGAGCTGAGAATACATATCCCTATTTAATTTTTTTTAAATTATGGATTAACTATTTTTGTAGTTGATTAAATTAATTGAGATAAAAAGCAATTGTAAAGATTAAAAAAGATTTATCCCAAATTATAATAGGTATTAGGACAAACAAATTAAATTAATAATTAAATTACGAATGGGCACATTTATATTTTCATATTGATCGTACATTTCTATTTTTTCAGGGTAACACGCTTCTTTATATGGATAAAATTGCATATTTAGTTGCATACATGGCAGAAACCATAATTATCCATAAAAATTAAATTATAATTTCCACATATAATTAATAAAACAAATGACAAATAGAAAATATTCAAGATTAAAGATTATCAGGAAGTGGTTAATATGATAACTGTAGAAGATGCTATGGAAAAAAATGTAATGGTATTTAAAGTTGAAGATAGAATAAGTGATGTAGCTGAGATTTTAAGGAAAAATAAGATAAGTGGAGCTCCAATAGTTAATAATGATCAAATAATAACTGGTATTGTTAGTGAAGGGGATATTATGAGGCTTATTGAAGTTCATTCTCCCCAAATAAATCTTATTTTACCTGCACCATTAGATTTAATTGAACTTCCGCTTAAAATGCAACACGAATTCGATGAAATATCCAAAGGACTTAAAAAAGCGTCATCGGTCATGGTTGGGGAAATAATGACTAAAAAAGTGATATCTGTCCATAAAGAAATTTCAATATCTGATGCAGCACAAATCATGGACACCAAAAAAATTAACAGACTCCCAGTTATTGATGAAAACAATAAATTAATCGGAATAGTAACAAGAGGAGATATCATAGGAGCTATGGGGAAAAAGGGATGAAGAGAACCAAGCGTATAGCAATTTATGGAAAAGGAGGAATTGGAAAATCTACAATTGTTTCCAATATTGCCGCTGCATATTCTAAAGATCATAAAGTGCTTGTAATTGGTTGTGACCCAAAAGCAGATACAACAAGGACACTTGTAGGAAAAAGAATACCTACAATCCTTGATATTATAAAAGAAAAAAGAGAGGCATCAACTGAAGACATAGTTATTAAAGGATTTGGAAATGTAAAATGTGTAGAAAGTGGAGGCCCAGAACCAGGTGTAGGATGCGCAGGAAGAGGCGTAATCGTTGCAATGGGATTACTGGATAAGCTTGGAACATTTTCAGAAGATCTAGATATTATTATTTACGATGTCCTAGGAGATGTTGTTTGCGGTGGATTTGCAGTTCCATTACGGGAAGATTTTGCCGATGAAGTATATATAGTTACTTCTGGCGAGTATATGGCATTATATGCGGCTAATAATATATGTAAAGGGATTAAAAAGCTTAAAGGCAACCTTGGAGGAATCATCTGTAACTGCAGAGGAATAGAAAATGAAATCGAAATTGTCACTGAATTCGCTGATAAAGTTGGAAGTAAAGTTATAGGTGTAATTCCTCGAAGTGAAATGGTCCAAAAAAGTGAAATTGACGCAAAAACTGTTATTGAAAAGTTTGGAGATTCAAAACAGGCCCAATTATATAAAAAGCTTTCAGAATCTATATATTTAAATGAAGAATTTGTAATTCCTGATCCTATGGGTGTTGATGAGTTTGATGAGTTTTTCAGGAAATTTCAGTAACTATTATTTTTTTTAATTCAATTATATGTAATATCTAATTCTTTAATATTTTAAAGCAGGTAATTTTAACAGTTTAAATGAATTTAAGCAAGTATTTTCTGCATCTTCAAAGTTTTCAAAATAATATAAATGAGCATTACATTTACAATCTGAAGATCCAAATCTGTCAACTGTTATTCCTTCCTTTGAAATCTCTTTAGCTATGGAACATTCCCATTTTTCACTGCTTCGCTCTAATATAATTTCTTTTATCGTTGAATTTGGAGAGTTTAAAAGGTAATCAACATGCCAGAACAGTTTTTTTTCATTTGATAGGTGTCTTTTTATCCTTCCATCAAGCGAGTTAAGTGCAGAGCCAATATACACATAATATCCTTTTTTAAAAACTAATTTTCCAAGTTTACCTATTTCAATACTTGAATTCTTATTTAATTCAATAATAAGGCAGTAAGTTGCCATAAAAATCACCTTGAGTCTGTAAATAATTTAAAAATAAATGATACAAATGTTTGAAATGTACTGGGCTTGAAATTAGTTCTATTGATCTTCAATGCTGTCAATATACTTTTTTACATCTTCTATTTGTTTAAGATAGTCGTCAATTATGTACAAAATGTTCCTATAAGGCCCAATCTCATTTTCACACTTATCATGCTCTGATCTTCTTTTTGATGATATTTTGGTTTTTTGAAGTTTAAATGAACCTAATAATGATGATTTTTCGTTGTGACTTAAATATTTTAATTTGATAGCCCGTATTTCTCTAGAAACATTCTTTCTAATTTCCAATAGACTTTCTTCTACCCTTAATAGCTGTACTAATGTAGTTTTAGCTTCAAAAATAGAAGAAGTTTTTAATTCAATATTTTCTATATCCAATTCTTCAATCATTTTATTGTATTGTTTTGGACTTAATTTTTCTCTTCCATCCCCAGACATGTTTCAATATATGAAATAACTCATATAAATAAACTTTTAATCTCCTTCTTTTAAAGCTGTTTAAAGCCAAAAATTCCAAGTAATAACTTCAATATTTATTTAAATTTATCTAAACTATATTTAAAAAGAATAAATGAACATATAATAATTTATTTACAGGTTAAATGCCCTTATGTTTATTATAACAGGGAATACACAGAAGTTCTCCATTTATTTCTTTTAAACGATGTTTTGAAGTTATTTCGCCACATTCATGACATTCTAAGGATTCAAATAATCGGGCTTTTTTTGGTATTTCTGCTTTAACATGTTCAATATTAAACATTTCCTTTGCAGGAAGATTTAAAATTTCCATGGAAGCTTTATCAACATGTATTTTTAGATTTTCTTTATCTTCAAGACTTGCCTGGCCAGAATTTACTTTCCTTCGAAGCTTATTAAGCATGGGATCTATTTTGTCCACACTAAATGAATCTTTTAATGATACTCTTACAGCATCTTCTGTTTCTCGGTTTATGAATGTATAAGCCTGTTTTCCGTAATCGTGAAATATTAAATTACCTTTACCAAATGTACATCCAGTAACAACCTGTATGGCATCTACAGCACATGTGTCATTTTCGGTTATACAAATAAGCTCTTCATCGTAAGCTTTTTTAGAGGAAAGTTCTTCAATTGCAACTTCTGCAGCGCGGTACCCAATTGCAGATCCGGGGCAAACATGGCCATGAAATTCAGTAACTTCAGAGAATGGTTTAATTTTTGAGTTAACAGATTTTGAATTCTTTAAATCAGACATAATATCACTTTTTAAGCATTTTTTTAATAATATTTGTATTCAACTATGATTTAAGTTGAATATAATATGTTCCACAATACTTTTATACAGTATTTAATTAATGAATGATATAAAATGAAAAATTATCCTGAAGCTATAATTCTTGTAATTATGCTTCTATTTATCAGTGTTTTTTAAACCAGAGGGAACGATATGGAATATATTTTTTATGCTAAAGGACATCCCAATGTCACATCAGCTCATAAATCTACATTTGAAGTTACAATGGATAAAGAGATTGGAAAAGCTGCAGATTGTATTATAGGAGTTTCATCTGATTCCAAACTTGAAAATATTCCACTTGAAATTAGAGAAGCTATTAAAAATGAAAATGCAATCATTAAAATCGAGCTTGAAACAGAAAATGCAAAAGATGAAATTAAAGGATATGGGCACCCTGAATTGACATTGGATCACCCTACAGACATGGTTTGCAGAAAAAGTGAATATAAATGCAGTAGAACACTGATGATAAAAGCCGATAAAGCAGCAATTGACCTTAAAAAGGAATTAATCGATGATTTAAGAGAAGGAAAAGAATTAAAAGTGAAAATAATTGTTGAATAATAATTTAGAGGATTTAATTAATAGTTATCTATACTTATTTCTTTTCTATTTTAATTTTAAACGGAATTTTAATGTTTTCTTTCTTAATAACTCCTATTAATATGAATAATAGTAATAAGATGATTAGCCATACTGGAATCACTATTATTCTATCATTAGTTACAATAGTTTTCGATTGTTGATATCTACCATAATTTATGGTAGTTTTAGTGTCGTATATGCCAAAATCTGAAAAACCGGGTTCCCATTTAGCTTTTAAAGTAGAATTATCTCCTGGAAATATTTCTCCATTAATAGGTACGTTATGATTATTAATCCAACCGTTTATTTCTACATTTCCAGTAATATTTGCAGAAACAGTACCATTATTATTTAAAGGATAAATGAACTCGCCAGGCATGAAAGAAATAAGAATAAGGGGAGCAATGTGTTCTTTAAGCTGTAAAGATTCAATTATGGGGCCTGGAAGACCAACAAATATAGGGATTATCAATTCAATTTTTTGTTCTACTTTTGGAATTAATGCGTTAGAATTGTTTTGAGGCGTGGATGGGGATCCTTTTATAATTAAACCTCCTACGGCATCATAATAATTAATTTTAGAAGGTATGGTAATGCTAAATGGGATTTTTTTTGATTCCCCTGGTTTTAAAGTGAAATTATTTACTTCTACATTTATCCATGTTGCAATTCCTTCATCAGAATAAACTAAATTTATATTATCTTTTAGTAACCTCTTATTGTCAATTATAATGTTTATAGGTTCCTTACCCGTATTGGTTACAGTTACTGTATCTTTAATAGTTTTAGAGTTGTCTGTATTGAATTTAAATTGGGCAGGAGTAGCTTGAAGGCCAGCACCATAAGCAAGCCCTAAAGAATTTATAAATAAAATAAAAACTAAAATCAGCGAAAGTTTGTTTATAAGTCGTTTAAGCATCTTGGTACTCCTTCAAACCAGTTAAAAATGATAAAATCTAATTCAATTCTGTTTTTTGGATATTTAAATATTTCTTAAAAAAAGGAAAATAAAAAAAATATAAAAAAAATATTTATATTGTGCTTCCGGTGTAAGTTAAACTAACGGAGTATTCTCCTGCTGGACTTCCTAAAGGTAAATGTAACCCTAATCCTGTTGCTAAATGGTTACTGGGTATAATATCTGTAGGATTTGCGTTTATAGGAATGTCTAATGGGGCAGTGTTGGTTAATAACTGATTAATTCCGGTTATTTGTGTATTGGTCATGTCTTGTTTATCTGCACGGAAATATACATCTGCAATATTGAAAGTTCTAGGGCCTGAAATTGTTGGGCCATTTGATCTTACATAGATATTTACAGGTACATTGCCCTCGTTAACTACGTCAAATCTGCCACTTTGGAGATCCTGTGGGCTTGGTCCGCTTAATTCAATATTTGTTAGGGGATGGCCATCTGAATCGAGTTTTATGGAAACAACTTCAGGAACATCAGCAGTAACTACTGGTGTAACAGTGGTATCTGCTGCTGTTACTTCATAATCACCTATAGCTAAAAAAGCACTAAATAATAGCGCTCCACATATCATTAACAAACCTAATATCTTACTTTTCATCTTTCTCCTCCTATATGCCTTTAAAGAATATGTTTAAACCATAGAAGTTTCCATTTATAAAATCTATGTAAAATATTCTTTATTACTCACTAACAATTATTTGTAAAAGTACCAATATAAATATTTTACTAAATTTTTTTTGGCTTAGTGATACTATAAAATTATAAACATTAAAAAAAATAAGATCATACATTTAAAATCATATTAGAAGTGAATCTCTGAATTAAAAAAAATATTTTGGATCATTAATTTTAAAGGACTAATCTTCAATACTTCTAAATGAGTCAAAAATATTATTTAAAAACCTTAAATTCAAAACCAGGTGATTATTTGGATTCTGATTACGAAAAAGTGAAATTATTCATTGAAGAGAATGGAGATGAATATTACCTCTGTGAAATTGAAGATATACTGGGAATAAATGAAGAAACGCTTTTAGAGATATTTAAGGAACTGAAAAAGGACAATATAATAACAGAGAATCATTATTTTGAAACTGGATGTTTAAACAATAAAATATGCGCTGATTGCTTTGAACCAATGGAACATGAAGATACAAAGCTTGAAGAAGATTCAAAAGGAGATATTCAGTATAAACATATTTATAGATGCCATAAATGTTTGAAGAAGGAATATTATTAAAAGATTTTATTTAATAAGCTGTTATTTTCGCAGATATAAAGAGTAATGCTTTAAATAATATGTTAAATTAATTATAAAAAATTTTTATTTAAAAGATAAATTTAAAACTAGATTTTAGCTCTCCGAACGAAACGAGGTGTTTTTTGGTCCAGCGCTCGAAAATCTCTGATTTCGGCGCCCCAAAATTAGAAATTTTGAGGACTTTTTTCTCTGAAAAAAGTTGAAGTGCTCTCGAAAACTCCGTTTTCGAGGCACCAAAAATTCCTTGAATTTTTGAGTGCAGGGGACGGGATTCGAACCCGCGAAGAGACTAACTCACTAGGCCCTCAACCTAGCGCCTTTGACCGCTCGACCACCCCTGCTAATTCTAATGTTGACATCAATAAAAATTGAGCGTAACAAATAGAACATACCATAATCTTTCAGTTAATATATTTAAATGTTTTCATTAATAGGGTGGCCTTTTTATACTTTAAAACAAATTTTGAATACAAATATTAAATTAAATTAATAAATATAACTTTAAACAATTTTTCTTTTTATATGGGCTGCCTGTAACACATTATAGTGCATTCGTCGAAACAAAAATGATTTTTTACAACTATCACTAATTCAATTATATTCTAAGTGGTGATAATGATTAAAAATAAATAGTAACAAAATAAACGGTATTTTATATGAAAGCCCTAACTGAAACAGAAGATGGTGTTTTGGTGGATATTGAAGTTTCTCCAAAATCAAAAAAGTTTGAAATTGTAGGATATAATGAATGGCGAGAGAAAATTGAGATTAGATTGAAATCTCCACCACTTAAAGGGAAGGCTAATAAAGAAATTGTAAATGAGTTTGAAAAGATTACAAAAAGCCATGTTGAAATTGTTTCAGGATTTAAAAGCCAGCATAAAACTTTAAAAATTTATAACATGTCTAAAACTAAAATTTTGGATATTTTAAATCCTATTTTAAAAAATGATAAATAATAAAATCATGATTATGAAAATAAATCTAAATAATTTTTATAAACGAAAAATAATAAAGTATATTAACTATTTTTTTATTATTTGAATTATGACAGAAAATAATCTATCTAAACATTATCTCCAGATAGATCTCCTAAAAGCGATTGCTATTATACTTGTTATAATTATACATTCTATTAATGGCCCCAGATTCAATTTGGGATATGTAATTCCTATTACAATATTTTATTTAACAGCGACATTTACTCTAAATATGGCAGTGCCTATATTTTTCATATTAATGGGACGAAATACAGGAGCTTCATTTAAAAGGAAAGGTTATAAAACACTTAAATCAATTTTCACATTATTTTATTTTAAAAAGAAGTTTATAAGGATTATTTTTCCTCTAATATTAATATCATTGGTTTCTATAATTTTAGGAATCCTCCTTAAAGAAAATCTTTATTTTGGAATTCTAACTTTTTTAGGAAGAATGCCATTTGAAGGTGTTGGAACTGGATGGGGAAACTATTTTGTATCTATTCTAATACAATTTATATTCGTATTTCCTTTTTTATATTTATTATATGGGAAAAGCCCGAAATTGATGCTCATTGTTGCATTTTTGATAAATTTCGCTTTTGAAATAATTGCAACATTTTTCCCTGTTTTTCAAGGTAACTCCTATGAGTATAGGGCATCTATCTTTAGATATTTATTCATGATAGCACTGGGATTGTGGATTATGGATAAAATGGATGATATAAGTATAATAGATTTTTTTTCTAAATATAAATGGATAGCAATTGGTGTAATTTTAAGTTTTGTATATTTAGTAATGAGATCAGTATATAACTGGTATGTTCCTTATTTTTTGCCATCTTGGCAGTCTGTAAACATGTTTTCAGCTTTTTATCCTCTTATCATCTGTATTTTAGGATTTATTTATCTTCCTTCAGAATCTTCAAATAAAATAATAAATTTCATAGGCACTATTGGAAAAGCATCTTATCACATATTCTTAGTTCAAATTATTTACTTTGCTTCAGGTTTTACAATAATTTCATTCATAATTCCCCCTAATTTATATGTTACTTACAGTTTATTTACCATTATTTTACTGATTGTGGGAGATTTGATATTTTGTTTCAGTTTAGGGTTAATATTCTTTTACTTAGAATCGAAACTAGCAAATAGAATTATGCATTTGCAATTTATAAATATTATTTATAATATTTATAAAAAAATAACAAAAAATTGGATTAAACATGGGTAATAACTTAAAAAAAAGATTTAAAGGAGTTATCTGGAATTTTTAAAAAAAGTTCTTATTTTTTTTATACCATCCAATGGTTTCACGCAGAGCATCTTCAAAGCTCCATTCAGGCTCCCAGCCGAGTTTTTTTGTCTTTGAAGAGTCCAGTGAATAACGCCGGTCATGACCTAATCTGTCCTCTACAAATGTTATGAGGTCTTCAGATTTACCCAGAATGTCTAAAATCATATGGGTTATTTCTAAATTGGTTTTTTCGTTTCCACCGCCAACATTGTAGAATTCACCGAGTTTTCCTTTGTTTAAAACCGTATCAATACCTTTACAGTTGTCCATAACATATATCCAGTCTCTAATATTTTGTCCATCACCATAAACAGGTAATTGCTCATTTTTCATTGCTTTTAGGATAAATAATGGGATTATTTTTTCTGGATATTGGTAAGGTCCAAAATTGTTGCTGCTTCTTGTAATTAAGATTGGCAAGCCATATGTCTTGTGATAAGCGCTTACGAGTACGTCTCCGCCTGCTTTACTTGCTGAATATGGGCTGCTTGGATCTATATTGCTTTTTTCACTAAATGATCCATTTTCTATACTACCATAGACCTCATCTGTTGAAATTTGGAGATACTTTTCAACATCATACTTTCTAGCGTGTTCAAGGAGGTTGTAAGTGCCAATCACATCAGTTTTAACGAAAATGCTGGGGTCTTCAATTGATCTATCGACATGTGTTTCAGCAGCGAAATTCACCACAAGATCACAATCTTTCATTGCATTGGAAACATCATTTTCATTTCCAATATCTCCTTTAATAAACTGGATATTATCAATGATTTCCTTTAAATTATCTTTATTTCCCGCATATGTGAGCTTATCCAAGACCACTATTTCGTAATCGTAATTTTCGTTGATGTAATGAACAAAGTTTGATCCAATAAACCCTGCTCCGCCTGTTATAAGTATTTTCATTTCATCACCCATTTATTCTGCTAAATATAGTCTATTATTAATATAAATTTTATCCATGGCTCTTTCCAGGTGTTAAAAGCCAATCGTAAGGTATTTCATCAGTATCTGCAGGTAGTCTGTACTCATCAGGTTCATCATAATTATATGGCAATGTAGGAACACTTAAAAAATAAGCTGTTTCAGTCCCAACGCCTTTAAAACCATGGTATACATAAGGAGGAACACTTATGAGCATTGGATTTTTTTCTCCAACAAAGAATTCATTTATTTCACCGTATGTAGGTGAATTTTCTCTTGGATCATAAAGCGCGACTTTCATCATCCCATGGATACATGTAAAATTGTCGGTCTGTTTTTTGTGCATATGCCATGCTTTCACTACTTCAGGATACGCGGTTGTAACATAAACTTGACCAAATTCTTTATAAATATCATCATCATTTCGTAATATTTCCATTAGCCATCCTCTTTCATCTGGAATGACCTTTAAATTTTTAATTTTTACACCATCTATCATCAAAACACCAAATTTACTAATTCTTAGAAATTTTATTATATTCTATGCTTATTAACCATTGTCATTAAATATCTATTTATATTCTATTACTCAAAATAACAATTTAATAAAAGGATGATTAAAATGAAAATATTGATTATTGGTTCAGAAGGTATGTTAGGTCATGATTTAGTAGATGTTTTATCTATTGAAAATGAAATTAGCACCACATCAATTGACACATTAGACATTACAGATATAGACAAGACCATTGAAACGGTTAAAGATAAAAATCCTGATGTTGTAGTGCATGCTGCCGCTTTTACTGATGTGGATGGAAGTGAATCAAATCCAAATTTAGCTTATAAAGTAAATGCTTTAGGTACAAGGAATGTTGCTGTTGCTTGTAGAGAAGCAGGCAGTGCATTGGTTTATATATCCACAGACTACGTTTTTGATGGCAATAAAGGTAATTCTTATTATGAATATGACCAAACGAATCCTTTAAGTGTTTATGGTAAAACAAAACATTTGGGAGAGACATATGTACGAGATATACTAAATAAATTTTACATCATCAGAACATCGTGGTTATATGGGTTACATGGTCCAAATTTTGTTACAACTATGTTAAATCTGGCTGAAACTATGAAAACTATTTCTGTAGTTAACGATCAGATAGGTTCTCCAACTTATACGGGGGATCTGGCAAAAGCTATAGCAGAACTTATAAAAAAGCCAGTTTATGGTATTTATCACATTACTAACAGTGAACATTGTTCATGGTACGATTATGCCTTAGAAATATTTGATATAGCGGGAATTGAAATTGAAGTGAAACCTGTTAGCACCGCAGAATTTCCCCGCCCCGCTCCAAGACCTCAATATTCTGTTCTTGAAAATTATAACTGGAAAATGGAAGGACTACCAGAGATACGAAGTTATAAAAATGCTTTAAGAGAATATATGAAATTATTATAGTTTACAAATTAATTGAATCAATATTAGTTCATAGGAGATAGTAATATGAAGGGAATAATACTTGCAGGAGGATCTGGCACTAGACTTTATCCAATTACAAAGGCTGTTTCAAAACAACTGCTTCCTATTTATGATAAACCCATGGTATATTATCCTTTATCAGTTCTTATGCTGGCAGGCATAAGAGAAATACTGATTATTTCAACACCCAGGGATTTACAAGCCTATAAAGATCTGCTTGGAGATGGGGACGATTTAGGAGTGTCATTTTCTTATGCAGTGCAGAAAGAGCCAAAAGGGCTTGCAGATGCATTTATTGTAGGAGAAAAGTTCATTGGCAATGATAATGTGGCTTTAGTACTTGGAGATAACATATTTCAGGGACATAGGTTCAGTGAGATATTAAAAAGGGCAGCATCCATAAAAGAAGGGGCTATTATTTTTGGTTACTACGTTAAGGACCCTAAACCATTTGGAGTGGTTGAATTTGACGCGGAAGGTAATGTTATTTCACTGGAAGAAAAACCAGAAAATCCAAAGTCAAATTATGTTGTTCCAGGACTTTATTTTTATGATAATCAAGTAATTGAGATAGCCAAGAATGTGAAGCCTTCAGATCGTGGAGAAATTGAAATTACATCAGTAAATGAATATTATCTTGCAAAAAAGCAATTAAAAGTTGAACTTTTTGGTAGAGGGATGGCATGGCTAGATACAGGGACTCATATGGGGCTTCTGGAAGCTAGTAACTTTGTTGAGGCCATACAGAAAAGACAGGGCTTTTATATAGCGTGTTTAGAAGAAATTGCATATAATAATGGCTGGATAGATTCTGAAACTGTTTTAAGACTCGCTAAGTCCCTTGAAAAAACAGAATACAGTAAATATCTAATTGATCTAGTAAAAAACCATCCTTATATATAAACAGTGAAATTAGGAAAGTAGAACTCTAATGGAAAATTCAAATTCATAAAAATATCATTAGGAGATGTCATAATATAAATTGTCGTGTTTAAAGACAAAAAATAGCTTTTTTATTTTTAAAAATATCTCATTTATAAAAATGCTTAAATTAAAAGAAAATAAATATTGACACTAATACATTTAAATATATAACATTAAATAATTACTCTAATCCAAGAAAGGTGAATATTTATGAAAGCGGTAATACCTGCTGCAGGACTTGGTACAAGATTTTTACCAGTTACAAAAGCGCAACCAAAGGAAATGCTCCCGGTTTATAATAAACCCACAATTCAATATGTTGTTGAAGAGGCTGTTTCTTCAGGAATTGATGATATTTTGATAATAACAGGAAAAGGTAAAAGATCTATAGAAGATCATTTTGATAGATCATTTGAATTGGAATATTTTCTTCAAAAGAGTGGGAAAACAGATTATCTTAAGGAGATAGAATCAATATCTGAAATGGCTGATATTTATTATGTAAGGCAAAAAAAACAGAAGGGGTTGGGCGATGCAATATCTTGTGCAAAAAAACATATTGACGGAGAACCATTTGCAGTTTTACTGGGAGATACTATAGCTCAATCAAAAATCCCATGTACAAAACAACTAATGAATGTATATGATAAATACGAATCCACAGTAATTGCCATAGAAGAAGTTCCTGATGAAAGAGTAGAAAGATATGGAATAATTAAAGGATCTAAAATTGACAATTCACTATACAGAATTGAAGATCTGGTAGAAAAACCTAAATTAGAAGAAGCACCATCGAATTTAGGAATTATTGGAAGATATGTTCTCTCTCATGAAATATTTGATTATATTGATGAAGTTCCACCCGGTGTTGGGGGAGAAATACAACTTACTGATGCTTTAAGGTTATTTAAAGAAAGTTATGGGTGTATATTCAACGGTAAACTCCATGATATTGGAAATACTGTGGACTGGCTAAAAAGTTCTATTGAAATTGCATTAGAACATGAAGATGTAAAAGAAGAACTAAAAGAATACCTAATGGAAATTCTAAAATAACTTTTAACTTTAAATTAATCTTATTAATTTAATTACTTCTTTTTTATTGATTATAAGTAAATTATATAAGCGATATAATCAAAATAAACAGTTATAATAAACTAATTCATGATTAAAAAAATAATTATAGTAATGAGCACGTGATTTTATGAAGATTTCAATTGTTATACCAGCATTAAATGAAGAAGGAATTGTAGGTAAAACTGTTAAAACAGTTCCAGTAGAAAAATTAAAGGAAAATGGACTTGAAGTAGAAATAGTTGTAGTAGACAACGCATCAACAGATAATACTGCTCAGGAAGCTCGTGAAGCAGGGGCTAGAGTAGTATATGGAGAAAAAAGAGGATATGGTAATGCTTACCTAAAAGGATTTAGTGAAGCTGAGGGAGATATAGTTGTAATGGGAGATGCAGACGGTACATATCCTTTTGAGACTACATATGAATTTATTCAACCTATTTTAAAAGGAGAAGCAGATTTTGTAATGGGTTCCAGGCTTAAAGGAGATATAAAAAAGGGAGCTATGCCTGCATTACATAAATATATTGGTAATCCTTTTCTTACATGGATGTTGAATACTCTATTTAAAGCAGGGATTTCTGATTCCCATTGTGGAATGAGAGCTTTAAAAAAGGATACTCTGGATAATTTACATCTTAAAAGTGGAGGAATGGAATTCGCATCAGAAATGGTTATTGAGGCAGCCAGACAAAATATAAAAATAGCGGAAATTCCTATTAATTATTATCCGAGGGGTGGCGAATCCAAGCTCAGTTCTTTTTCGGATGGCTGGAGACACATAAGATTTATGATGCTCTACAGGCCAACACCCTTTCTTCTGGCCCCCGGCCTTTTAGTGCTGGTTTTAGGCATAATTTTAACATTAGGAGTAGCATTTGGAGTACAATCAAGGATGCATTCACTAATTTTAGGTAGTTTACTGCTTATAATGGGGTACCAGATGCTTCTTGCATGGCTTCATTTCGGAGCTTTCGGAGAGATTTATGGAGTTTCCAGAAATTCTGGAATGATAAAAAAGCTGATGAATTACCACTCTTTAGGAAGAGAATTACTTTTAGGACTCTTATTATTGGCTGCAGGTGTAATCGTTGGAATTAAAGTGTTATTTAGCTGGAGTGCAGGAGGATTTGGCGCGCTTTCCCAAATTCAGTATGCTATTATGGCTTTGATATTATCAATTCTTGGAATTCAGACAATTTTCTCAGGAATGTTCTTGAGCCTGCTTTTATTGAGCAATGGTGATAAAGACGACTGATTTTTGTGGTTCGGAAATCACGGCTTCCTCAACCACATAAATTAAAACTTACGAATCAAAGATTCGTGCCCCAAAAATCGAAGCTTACAAATCTTTGATTTGTGTTCCAAAATTCTACGAATTTTGAGAGATTTTTTAAGGGATTTATGAGGTTAAATGAATTGTAAATTCATTTACCACAAAAATAAAAAATTTTTGAGGTTCATTATGAAAATTGCGTTTATTTACGATGCTATTTATCCATTTGTCACTGGAGGGGCAGAAAAAAGAGTCTATGAAATAGGAAAAAGGCTATCTCAAAGAGGACATGAAATCCACTGGTATGGTGTTGGCTGGTGGTGGCCTGAAAATGGGCAAAAGGATATAATAATGGATGGAATCCATCTACATGGCGTATGTGGGCCAATGGAACTCTATAATGATGGAAAAAGATCCATAAAAGAAGCCATTTATTTTGCTTTGAAACTTTTTTTAAAGTTAATGAAAGAAGATTTTGATGTAGTTGATTGTCAGGGGTTTCCATTCTTTTCATGTTTTACAGCTAAATTCCATTCGTTAATGGGCAAATCCAATCTGATAATAACATTACATGAAGTTTGGAATGATTATTGGTATGAATATCTTGGAAAAGCAGGAGTATTTGGTAAAATAATCGAAAAATTAATGGTCAATTTGACAGATAAAATCATAACAGTATCAACAAAAACAAAAAGAGACCTTAAAAAGATAAAAAAATTTGAAGAAGCTGTCGTGATTCCCAATGGTATTGATTTTGAATATATAAGTAAAATAACCTCTTCAACAGAAAAATCGGATGTAGTATATGCAGGAAGGCTGATTAAAGAAAAAAATGTTGATATTTTAATTAAAGCTATCCAATTAACAATAGAAAAAATTCCAGATATTAAATGTTTTATAATTGGGGATGGTCCAGAAAGGATAGAACTTGAAAAACTTGTTAAGGAACTGAGTCTTCAAAATAACGTGGTCTTCAAAGGATTTGTGGAAGATTATGAGTCTTTAATCTCATATATAAAATCTTCTAAAGTTTTTGTACTTCCTTCAACAAGAGAAGGCTTTGGAATCGTAGTAATTGAAGCTAATGCCTGTGGATTGCCAGTAATTGTTATAAATCATAAAATGAACGCTGCATTTGATCTTATTGAAAATGATGTAAATGGATTCATATCTGATTTATCTAAAGAAGATATTGCCGATAAAATAATAAGGGGAATTAACATAAAAGAAAAAATTCAGGATAACTGCATTGAAACAGCAAAAAAATACGATTGGAATTTAATTATTGATAACATCGAAAGCTTCTATGAAAATATGAATAAAGATCGCTAAAGGTTTAAATTAACTTATTTACTGAAATATTTTATTAATTTGGAGAATAGAAATGAAAATACTGGTTGTTTGTGAAGTTTTTTATCCTCGATTGGCAGGAGGGCAGATTGTTCTGTGGAATCTGCTGAATGCTTTAGCTTTAAAGGGTCATAAAATTTATGTGGTAACAGGTAGGATTCCAGATACAGTTTCTAACGAAGAAATTAATGGTATACATATTTTCAGACCTTATGAAGGGGTAATTCCTGAAACTATGCAGAAAGGGTTTTCAAATGTAATTGCCATAGTAAAGAGGCTAATTTTAATGATAAAACTTTATTTTTATTTAAATAAGTTTACAAAAGAACACGATATTGATATTGTTTATAATATGGGTCCAGCAACGTTGCTACCGGCATCATTAACATCGTCTAAGAATAATATTCCTTCAGTTAATTCTATTCACAGTTTAATAGGAAAAAAATGGTTTGAAATCACAAATCCAATTATAGCTTCCTTTAATTATTTGGGAGAGATTATTCTGATTCGTATGGGACGATTCAGTGTAATCCATTGCCCAAGTGACATTGTTTCAATAGAAATAAAAAAGCACACATCCTCTAAAATTACTGTAATTCCAAATCCCATAGATTTAAATACAATAGAACGCGTAAAAAATGGTATAAATTCCATAAATATTAAAAAAGAGCTGAAATTAAATAAGGATGAAAAATTACTTTTATATGTAGGTTCAATTATTAAAATAAAGAACATTCCACTCCTTATAAAAGCATTAAGTGGATCAAATACAAAATTTAAGCTTCTAATCGTTGGTGATGGTCCAGAGAGGCCAAATATTGAAAAACTGGTTAAAGAACTTGATATGGATGATAAAGTACTATTTTACGGGCAGATGCCATATGAAGATACTTTAAATATTATTAACTCGTCTGATATACTCATACTTCCTTCTAAAAGTGAAATACTGCCTAATGTAGTATTAGAAGCTCTCGCTTTGGATAAACCAGTAATTGCCACTAAAGTAGGAGATATTCCTAATATAAAATCAGAAAATTTATATTTAGTTGATGAAGTTGAAGAAATAAAAAAGCTGATAGGTACTGCCATTCAACCAAAGGAAGATAATAGAATAATTGAAGATTATTCTCTAGATAGAATTGCTAAAAAATTTGAAGATCTCTTTTATAAATTAATTAAAAAGGGTTAATTTACTTTAATTTGAATAGATTTTTTGAAAATATTAAGAAATTAATATTGTTATACAAAGAGTTAAATAGTAAAAATCCTAAATTTAACTTAAATAAATAGAATCTCAATAAATCTGAAAAAAACTATTTTACACAAGTTATAACTAATTTTAATAAAATTTATAAGGGATATAAATGTTTAACCATTCCAGAAGCAAAGTACTTTCATTTATAATAATATTAATGTTATTAACAGACATGGTAATTCTCCTGGATGTTCCTTTTTTAAGACAGATTTTGGCTTTCCTTTTTTTCACAATTGTTCCTGGAATGTTAATTTTACAGGTTCTTAAAATTGATATTTCCAATATTCTAAAGAAAATGGCTTTATCTGTAGGAATTAGTGTAAGCTTGTTAATGTTTTTGGGATTATTATTGAATAGTTTATATCCTTATCTCCTGAAACCTCTTTCAATATTTCCTTTATTAATCTCATTAAATCTGATTGTAGTTATTTTAGCGCTTGCAGCTTATAGGATGAATAAAAAGGGACTGGTTATTGGGAAAATTAACCTTAATTTGGATTTAAAAGGAAAATTAACATCTGTAATTATATTTCCAATTATATTCCCATTTATGGCAGTATTTGGAACTTATTTAATGAATACACAAGGAAATAATATTATTTTATTGTTATTATTGTTTCTAATTCTAATATATGTTGTTGTAACCATATATTTAAGAGATAGAATCTCTAATTTAACTTATCCATTTGCTCTCTGGATGATTGGATTGACCATACTCCTAATACATGGTTTAAGTTCATACCATTTAATGGGTAGAGACGTTCACATTGAGTATTTTTCTTTTCAATTAACCTTACAAAATTTTCATTGGGATTTATCAAGTTATAATAGTTTATATAATGCATGTATAAGCATTACAATTCTTCCAACAATTTACCAAGTCTTACTAAACTTCAATGCAGAATATATCTTTAAATTAGTATTTGCTTTAATAGGTTCAATTATCCCTGTGATTACTTATTTTGTTTTCAAGAAATTTATTGGTAGAACATACGCTTTTTATGCATCTTTATTTTTTATATTTCAGATATTCTTTATATTCCTTTTAGGGGCCGTAAGACAAGAATTTGGGTTTATTTTCTTCTTCTTGGCAGTTATGGTGTATTTTGATACTGAAATAAATAGGAATGCTAAAAAAATCCTTTTCTTAATATTTATGTTTTCAGTTTTGATATCTCATTATACAACAGCTTATATTGCATTTACACTAATGATCTTGATATTATTCAGTCCATTTATTGAAAGCCTGCTTTTAAAAAGGAAAATAACATTTGTAAATTTTGATCTTATACTTATTATTTTAATTTTCACAGTTATATGGTATACATTTGCAGCTCATGTTCAACTTGCAGTTGGAATAGATTCCGTGAGAGATGTGGTTAATTCTGTAATTCATCCAGCTCCTTCTGCTCCTTCTGCAGCTCCTTCTGCTCCTTCTGCTCCTTCTGTTGGGGGGACACCAGGAACAGGACAGGAAGGAAGTAGTTTATTACTTGCAGTTTTTGGCATTGGTTTAAAATCTACTGCAAACTGGATAAGTGTTATAGTAAACGATTTAACATTCGCTCTAATTGGAATTGGTCTGATAACAATAACTTGGAAATTTAAATATTATATAAAGAAAATAGGGCTTCAATATATTGTTGGAATATATGCATCAATAGTCATTTTAGCAGCAGTTGCTATACTCCCATTTGCATCACAAATATACGGTGCTGAAAGACTATTTATACAAATATTAATATTTTTAGCACCTGTTTTCATAATAGGGGTCAATTCAATTGCAAAGCTGATTAAAAGGCCTAATGCAAATCATGTCATGATTTTGGCTGTATTAATTTCGTTGTTTATATGTACTACTAATCTTCATGCTCATTTTCTGGGAGAACCCTATTCTCCTTATTTTGAAAATGATGGCGGTGCAAGAAATGAATATTATATTTATGATCAGGAAATAATTGCGGTTAAATGGTTAGATACGTACCGTATAAATGGCATACACATAAATATGGATTATATAGGTGGTTCAAGGTCACTTTCAGGATTTGGCACTAAATCTCCTTTTTCCAGTTCTAACTTCCTAACAACAAATGAAACACCTCAAGGATATCTTTATTTGGGTTATGTAAATGTAAATAAAAATGTTATGTATAAAAATCCAGATGAACTAAGAAATATCAATAAGAAGTATATAGATGCCATAATTAATATAAAA
Organism: Methanobacterium sp.; assembly: GCA_016222945.1. Taxonomy (NCBI): domain Archaea; kingdom Methanobacteriati; phylum Methanobacteriota; class Methanobacteria; order Methanobacteriales; family Methanobacteriaceae; genus Methanobacterium; species Methanobacterium sp. The sequence goes on from JACRPY010000004.1 coordinate 273,049, forward strand.
AACTATGTTCATCTTTTTAATAATAAAAATAAGATTTATGACAGTAGATATGCTGTAATATATTATAGTTAAGATAGGTTTTAATCCCTAATTTAATTTTTTTTACAGCAGTTTTAATAACCTTGTGGAATACCATATAGTTAATTGGATAATGTAAATGGGTAAATATAGATAAAAGTGTTTTTTATGTGCTTTTAAAAATTTAAGGTTGGTTTTAATTTCCCTGATTATATTTCTTATCCTTTTTTTGTTTTTGGATGCACTAACTTTATGCCAAACATAAGAATTAGGGACTGCTACAATTTTATAACCATATTCCTTTAATTTAATGGCCAGATCAACATCTTCACATCCAAAAAAGAACTCTGTGTTTAAGTATTTTATAGGTACTTCTCTGGTTTTAACTAACATTGCTGCACCTGAAACCCAGTCAAATTCGGGCAATGGGTTTTGAACATCTAGATCAGTTTCTTCAATATCAAAATAGCCAGGATATCTTGAAATGTTTACAGTACCGCCAATACTCCACATTACATCTTTTCTCCCAAAATAATCGTAATAATAGATTTTTGGACCCACTATTCCTATTTTTGAATTTTTTTCAGCAGCATCAATCATTTTATCTAAAAAGTTGTTATCAACCACAGTATCGTTGTTTAAAAATAAGATATAATCTGGATTAATTGTTTTCAAACTGTATCTAACTGCTACGTTATTTCCTTCTGAAAATCCATAATTTTTATCATTTTCTATTAGAATTAATTTTTTATTAGGCTTGATTTTATTAATATTGCTTTCTGGGCTGTTTATTTTTTCTGATTCTCTGTTAGTATATTCAAAAAGTTGCAAAGGTTTGTTATTTGAATCATATTCAAAAAAATCGGATTTTACTTCTATTTTTCCTTCACAGTATTCTTTTATTTTTTCTACAGAATCATCTGAAGAATCATTATCTACTACAATAATTTCATAGTTAGGATAAGTAATTTGATAAAGTGACTCTAAGCATTCTATGGTGTCTTTCCATCCATTCCAGTTAAGAAGGATTATGGAAACTCTTGGCTGCATGTATATTTCTCCAAATTAATTATTATTTCGTTTGAACAAGCTTAAAATAACTTTAAAATAATATTTTATAATAAGCATAATGTAAGAAAATATTTTTACATCACTTTTATTTTTTATCTTATTTTTTATAATATCAAAACACTCCTTTAGGAGAGTGAATGTGAATAAAAACCTTTGAAATGAACTTCCATATAATAAAACTGTTTTTACAGTATTTTTTGTACTTAAAACCATCATTTCTGTTATTATATCCTTTTTTCGAATTGATTGACCTCTTTTATGGTATACTATGGAATTTGGTACGGATCGGGCATTCCATCCCTTTTTATTTGCTCTCCAGGATAACTCTGCATCTTCATAAAGGGTTATGTAACTTTTATCAAATAAGCCTATATTCACTAACATTTTTGATTTATACAAACTTGCAGCAGCCATAGCTCCTATTACTTTATTATCATGGTCATATTGGCCGTTATCTACTTCTCCATGACCTCTATCTACAATTCGGCCCCATTTAATCACATGTCCTGCAGAGTCAATAATATTAGTATCATAAGCATTCAGTAATTTAGGCCCTAAAATCCCTACTTTTTCATTGCATTCTCCTACATCTATTAACTCATTTAAAAATTCGGGTTTTACAACAGTGTCATTATTTAAAAGCAGTATATACTCTGTTTTTAAAGCTTTTAAAGCATATCTCATTGGTATATTATTTCCTTCAGCAAAGCCATAATTTTTATCATTTTTAATAAGGATTAATTTTTTATTTGAAGGCATATTTAGAAATTCCTTTTTGGGGGGGGATGATTTTTTAGTTTCTTTTTCACTAAATTCAACTATTTTAATGGGTTTGTTTTCTATATTAAATTTAAAAAATTTTGATTCTGTTTTTATTTTGCCTTTACAGTATTTTTTTATTTTATTTATTGAATCATCTTCAGATGCATTATCAGCTATGATAACAGTATAATTAGGATAATTAATTTGGTAAAGGGATTCTAGACATTCTATGGTGTCTTTCCAACCATTCCAGTTTAAGATGATAATAGAAACTTCAGGATACATCATATACCTCATTATTACTAAATTCTCTTGTTTTGAATAGAAATAAATAATTTTTATCTTTTGAATTATCCTCTTAAAAAGGTATTTGTTAATTCGATCAAGCTAAATAATGCGTTCTATGTGTTTTACTAGTCTTTGCCCTGCATTTTCTAATGTCCAGTACTCTTTTACTCTTTTTAAAGAATTTTGAGCCATTAATTTTCTCTTATTTTCATCTAAAAGAAGTTCTAATATAGCACTGGCAAAAATGTTTTCGTCACGCTCTGAATGCAGCCCTGTTTTATTATGAAGTACGGTTTCCCTTATTCCTCCTTCTTTTACACCAACCACTGGTGTTCCACAGGCCATGGATTCTAAAGGTACAAGACCAAAAGGTTCGAGGTAAGGTGCATAAACCACTAATTTAGCTTCATTGTAGAGAGTTACTAGTTTATCATCACTTATCATATCTAATATTTGTAGATTAACATTTAATTTTTCTGCAAGTATTTTAATATAATTTTCCCATTTAACTTCAGTATGGTTAGAAACTATAATAAAATCAGGGCGTATTTCTGGTTCTATAAGTGCTAAGGATTTTATAATAAAATCATACCCTTTTGAAGGAGTACAGGTGCCAACAGACAGCACAAAATTTTTTTTAGGGATTTTCAGAGGCATGAATAAATTCGTATCCACTCCAAGATATGAAACGAATGAATTAATACCGTAAAATCGTAATATTGATTCTCTTGAAAAATAAGAATTTGTTAAAACGTTTTTAGCGAATGAAATATTGTTTTTATCAGTTCTTAAATCTATTAAGTCTATGTATTTCAGGATTATATTTTTTATAGGTTTGGAATTTTCCTTATAGTTTGAAATCTTCCGTAAAATAACTTCATTACGTGGTGGTTGTGGACAATAATATATTGTAGGTTTTTTTATGTATTTAAGAAAGAAAGGAGTCATGGTATATTGATCCTGCTCTGAAAATACAATATCATAATCTATTTTATTAATAGTCTCTGCTATTTTTTTTTGGGTTTTTTCAAGATCTCTTAATGAAATCCCCTTAATAGGAGATGGAACATACTTTAAAGTAGAATATATTAATCCACTAATAGTTTTATTAACAGGGAATACATTTAAACTGCTAGAAATGTTTTTTAAGGATAAAAATTCTTCTTCAGCTGTTGAAGGAACATATATATCTACTGTATACTCTTGTTTCATTAAATAATCAACATAACCATAGAGTGCTCGTTTAGCACCTCCAGATGGTAAATTATGAAAAACTGCAATTTTAATTATTTCATCTCCTACTTCAATTTTCTAATCTATTTTATGGTCCAAGTACAAATTTAAAGTTTTTTTTGCAACAGATTCCCAGCGTGTCTGAATATAGAAATTTTCACAATTCTCTTTTAAATATGTCTGTTTTTCTTTATTATTCAATAAATATGTGATTTTTTCAACTAAGTCTTCTTTATTATCTTTTTTGAAGGTGATTAAACAATCATATTCTTTTTTTATTTCTTTAAAATAATTTAAATCAGAGGTTATAGTTGGAATTTTATAACTTAAGGTTAAATGGAATGAACCAGATGTAATAATCCACCTATAAGGAAATATTGCAATATCAGTCGCATTAAAAATTATTGGGAGGTCTTCTTCTTTTACATAATCTAAAAATTTTATTCTATCCTTTAATTTGAGTTCATGAGATCTTTCTTTTAAATTATTATAAAAACTTTCATGTTCTTTTACTCTGGCCCCGCCAGCAATAAGAAGTGTTATATTATCATTTAAATTTGATAAAGCTTCAATTAGCAAATCATGGCCTTTATTTTCATGTATAAACCCAAATATTGTTAATACATTCTTATTTGATACTCCAAGCTTTTCTTTAGATATTTTTTTATCTAATATTTGCCCTTTAGGTGTGCCGTGAGGTATAATACTTAATTTTTCCTGTGGCACGCCATTTGTTTCTAATAGATCAGCTAAATTCTTATTATGGACTATTATTTTATCAGATAACTTTAAAAACTTTAAATTTATCTTGTCTACTACAGAATTAAGAACAAATTCATGAACAGTTGTAATAATCCTATTTTTCTTCCAAAATTTTAAAAAGAAAATAAAAATGGGAAAATAATTTATAAAAATAGGTATGTAGGGAATATAACCGAATAAACTTGGTTGATACTGTACATGAGTAATTTCAAACTTTTTTACCTTGTTTAACAGTTTAATGAAATAAAATGGATTATGTATGTTTGGTTTTTTTATCTGAACAATACTAATTTTTAGATTTTCACATTTTTTAAGAGCATTAACTAAATATTCTGAATAATCCGCTATTCCGCACTTCGTACCCCAAGTAGTAATGAAATTAACTTTGATCATGTAATTCTTCCTAAAAATATTCATTAAATGTTAATAATTAGCAGTAAAAAAGATATAATAATTCATTTGCATGTATATTAAATAAATATTTGGTTAAATAATGATTTCCTTTTAGTTTTTATAACTTTTTTCACTGAAATATTTAAATTGAGCATAGTTCTCATTCATGAAATACTTCTTAAAAGACTTTATAATATCCCTATATGCGTAATAACATATAAATCCATTGTATTTAATAATTAAACCAGCATAAACTAATAAAAATAAAACCAAAAAGAAATAAAAGAAAAAAATCAAAACAGTTTATAGAAATTCATTTAAATAATAAATATTAAGATGTCGAAAAATAATCTGTTTATATAATGTAGTTATAGAAATAATTTAATTGAGGAAATTAAATGATAAAAGTACTATTTACAACTCACCAAACTGGATTTAATGTTATGGGTGGCGCTGAAATCCAGATGTTAAAGACAATGCAATCAATCAATAAGTTATATGCTGATAAAGTTGAAGTTAAGTTTTTTGATGTATGGAATGATAAGTTGGAGAACTATGACATTATTCATATATTTAATCCAATGGCATTTCCTTGTGAAGCTTTAAGGATTGCTGAATATGCAAGAGAGAAAAATATAAGGGTTATAATTTCCCCTATATTTTATGAATACATTAAAAAAGAAAATAATGTTTTATCATCCATATTTGAACGATTTATGCGTTTTTTTTCAATATTCAAACGTTATATAGCTACAAAGAAGCGTTTTGAATTTTTAGATAATTATAAAGATGTTGAAAAAGCATTTATCAATGCTGATTTGATTTTACCAAATACTGAAATAGAAAAGAATAGATTATTGAGTAAATTTCCAAATATAAATGCAGATAAATATTTAACAGTGCCCAATGCAACTGATTCTAAATTCAAATATGGAGATCCAAAATGTTTTAATGATAACTATGGTATTGATAATTTTATATTATTTGTAGGCAGGGTTGAAACCCGTAAAAATGTTTTAGGATTAATAAAAGCATTTGTTAAAAGTAATCTGGATACGAAGCTTGTTATTATAGGTAAAATACATGAAAAAGAATATTACGAACTGTGTAAAGAAGAGGCAAATGAAAACGTTGTTTTTTTATCTCCTTTAAATAATGATTCAGAAATTCTCAGATCAGCTTATAAAGCAGCTAAAGTTTTAGCATTACCTAGTTATTATGAGACACCAGGGCTTGCAGCGCTTGAAGCAGGATTATCAGGGCTAAATATTGTAATCACACGATACGGAGGTACAAAAGAGTACTTTAAAGATTATGTATTGTATGTGGATCCTGAAAATGATGAAAACATTAAAAATGCACTTATTTCAGCTTATAATACTCCGAAAAGCGATGAATTAAGTGAATACATTGAAAATAACTTCACTTGGAATATTATTGCCAAAAAAATGGTTGAAATATATGAATCCTTTGATTAAACCTTATTTTTTGTATTCTGCAATGTAGTTTAATGCTATCTTTTTATAATCCTCATTTATCTTTTTTTCAACGTTTTTGGAATTATATCTTTCCATTAATTTGAGTTTCATATAAACTAATGTTCTATACATGGCCATAAGTAAAATTATGGAAATTCCTCTAAAACCGTCTTTACGTCCATTTAATGTTATATACCTATTTATAAACTCGTATCTAATAATATTGAACATTAATCCTCTAATTCTGATAGTTTGGCCCTTTTCATATAGATTTTCAGCTTCAATTGTTGTATAACGGTTCATTTTTTCTATAAAATGTTCTACATCAACATAACTAAAATGTATAAAACTTTCAGCAGGATCGGTTATATTATAGATTCTTGCAGCATCGTTTATTATAAAAAAGTTATGTATTTCACCACTAAAATTGATAAATTCCTTTTTAAAAAAGCGCGGATGCGGATTTTGAAGTGGTCCCCAGCCTAATCCCTTAATTAAGGAGCCAAAGAAATAGTTACTGTGCGGAATATAAATTACATCTCCAAGATCATTTTCCATTATTTGAATCAATTTATCCCTTAAAGCTATTGGTACTAATTCATCGGCATCAATAACAAGAATCCACTCATTAGAAACTTTTTCTAAAGCAAATTGCCTAGCAGGATCGGCATATCTCATCTTCTTAAAAAAAAATATTTTATCAGTATATTTCTTTGCAATTTCAACTGTTTTATCTTTGCTGTACATATCCACAATAATAATCTCATCAGCCCATTTAACAGTTTCTAAACAATTTGCAATGTTTTTTTCCTCGTTAAGAGTGTTAATTAATACTGATATTTTCATTAAAGTTCCTCCATTAATTTCTTTTTACTATTTGTCTGAATAAGTCTATATCTTCTTGGGTGAATGTTTTCAATAAAACTAAAACTCCGAAATAAACAATTGTGCCAATTATAATGGCTAAAAACAAATTATTGATGAATATTATAACTAAACTCATAAAAATACTTGCTATAATTGGTTTTCCCAAGATACTAATTAAAGAAACTTTGCAGAGATATTTTGAAATTATATAGAAATATAAAAGAAATACTGTTAATTCAGTTAAAACAGTTATTACAGAAGCAGCGATATAACTATATTTGGGTATAAGAATGATGTTAAGTGCTATATTTAAAATCATCGCAATTAATGTTACTCTTACTGTTTCATGTTGTTTATTAATTGATGTTATAGATGCCCCAAGTATATAAGCCAAGAATATAATTGGTATTGCCCATATTAAAATTTGGAGTACAACTGCTGATTGAGCATAATCTCCTTTATATATAAATAATATAATTTTATTAGCGAGTAATGTTGTTCCAACGGCAATAGGTAAACCTAATATTCCTAAATACTTCAGAGATTTAACATAATATATTTTCATCCTATCTTTTGATGAAACATGGAATCTAGAGAAAATAGGGAGTATAGACGTTGCATATACTGATGGAATAAACATTAAAGCTTCCATTAATCTGTAGGAAGCCCCATACAATCCTGTTGCATAATCTCCTGATATCATAAATAGTAAGATTGTATCTACTCTAAAAGCTATAAATGCAAATAGGCTGGTTAATGCCAGAGGATATGCATCCATAATTAATGGCTTCCAGAAAGATAAATCTACTTCTATTTTTGGTAAACTAAATTTCCATGCACAAATTATAACACTAAAAAACAATAGTAATAAACTGATAATGAGATAAAACAGTGCTAATATAACTATATCTAATTTATATTGTATAATAATTAGAATTCCTGCAAACATTAAAATACTATTTATTATCAAAGCAATGGATTGATATTCCATCTTTTCATGAGCTTGAAAAATAGAACTGAATATTCCTGAAATACCTCCTATTACAAATGATAAAGTAATTAAATAAATTACTCCTGCAGTTTGTGCAGGATATCCTTTTATAGTCACAAATACTACAGCAGCTATGACTGTAATAACTCCCAGAATGATCTTTAAGGCGGTAGCATTCCATATGTACTGTTTAGCAAGTGATTTATCTCGAGCTACCTCTCTTACGATTATCACACTAAGACCAAAATCTGTAATAATTGAAAAAATACCGCCTAATGCAATCGCAACTGTAAGAACTCCAAAACCCGCTACTCCAAGGTAATTAGCAGTGTAAATAGTATAAAGAAAAGCTAATATATAACTTATAATCTGAGAAATAAGTAAAACGGTGGTATTTTTTGCTAATGTCCGTGCTGTGCTCATAAAAGTACATCCTATGTTATATCTAAGATAAAACAAATAAAATATCTTAAATTTAATTAAAGTTTATTTAAAACTTAATAAACTTTAAAAAACTCTTTAATCATTTTAATAATATAATCCATCTTTTTTTCTGTAATACCAGGATATACTCCTATCCAGAAAAGGTTGTTCATCACTAAATCTGTATTTTCTAATGAACCATCTAATCTGTAATTTATATCTTTATATGCTGGCTGCCGGATTAAATTCCCGCCAAAAAGCATTCTTGTAGCAATTTTATTTCCTTCTAAAGAGCTTACAAAATCATCCCGGTTAAAAGGTGCTTCTTTTTTTACTATAATTGGAAAACCAAACCATGAAGGGTCTGCATTTTGATATTTTTCAGGTAAAATCAGATATTTCTCATATGCTTTTAAAGCATTGTACAAAGTTTCAAAGTTTTGTTTACGAGCTTTAATAAATTCTGGTAATTTCTTTAATTGTTCAACACCTATTGCTGCCTGCATATCTGTAACTTTAAGATTATAACCGATATGAGAATAAATATATTTGTGATCATAGCCGTAGGGTAAATCTCCCATTTGCCAGGCAAATCTTCTACCACAAGTGTCATCACAGCCGGGTTCACACCAGCAATCTCTTCCCCAATCTCTAAAAGATAATATTATATCTTTAAGTAAGGGATCATCAGTGAGGAGAGCTCCTCCTTCCCCCATTGTAATATGGTGGGCAGGATAAAAACTGCATGTAGCAATATGGCCAAAATTTCCAGTGAATTTACCATTATATTTTGATCCTAAAGCATCACAGTTATCTTCTATTAACCATAAATCATATTTTTCAACTAATTCAACAATTTTATCTATATCAAATGGATTTCCAAGGGTATGGGGGATGAAAATAGCCTTAGTTTTGTCTGATATTGATTCTTCTATTTTATTAACATTAATATTGTATGTACCTATTTCAACGTCAACGAAGACAGGTATAAGATTATTTTGAATAATTGGATTTAATGTTGTGGGGAAACCACAAGCAGTTGTAATAACTTCATCACCGAGTTTCAACTGTTTTTTGCCTAATTTTGGTGAAGTTAGTGCAGAAATTGCAAGTAAATTAGCTGAAGATCCTGAATTTGTTAATAAACAATGTTTCACTCCAATAAATTTTGCCAATTCTTCTTCAAATTGTTGTGCATATTCTCCTGCAGTAAGCCAAAAATCAATTGAAGAATTTAAAAGGCTTATTATCTCTTTTTCATCATAGATTCTACCGGCATATTGTACTGGAGTTTCACCAGGAATGAATTCTTCATTTTGTTTCCTGATTTTGTGAATTTCAGTAATATTATTAAAAATTTCATTTTTTAATTCTTTTTCAGTCTTCATTCTCTTCATTTCTCCTTAAAACATCTATAAACATATTAGATCTAAGCTCATCAAAAGGTAAAAGAGGTTCTTGATCTTCTAATGGCATATTTACAGATAATTTAGGTAAAGCTTTGTGATCGGGATTTATTAAAACTTCAAGGAACATAGGCGATTTATCATTAAATAGCCTTTTAAAAACTCCATTTATTTCATTATTGCTATTAATTTGCATTGAGTCTATTCCATAGGCAGTTACAACCTTCTGGAAATCTGGACAACTATATCCTCTTCCAGTAGATTGGAATCTACAATCAAAATATTGCTCTTGGAATTGTCTTATCATCCCATAAGAGTGATTATTTAATAATACTATTTTAATGGGTAAATTATGGTGAAATACTGTTTGTAATTCCTGTGTATTGAGTTGAAATCCTCCATCACCAGTTATAACAACAATTGTCTTATTTGGCTGGGCAAAAGAAGCCCCAATAGCCATAGGTAACGCAGAACCTATGGAAGCCATTCCTCCTTGAGTTAAAAATCTCTGTGACTTTTTTATTTCAATTGATTGGGATGCCCACATCTGATTTTGACCAACATCAACACATATTATGGCATCTTCAGGTAAAAATTCTGATAATTTATGCATTAAATGGTTGGGGTGTATATCTTCATTTATAGGTTCTTTAAAATGAGGATATTTCTTCTTAAATGTTTTAATTGTGTTTTGCCATGGTTCAAGTTTTTCTCTTGTTTGTTTGCCAATATTCTCATTTAATTCCATTAAAAACATTTTAACATCTGAATTTATAGAAATATCTGATTTTATTTTATTATTCAGTTCACTAGGGTCAATGTCCACGTGAATAATCTTTGCACCTCTTGCAAATGATTCAGCTATAGTTCCTGTTTGTCGTGTATCCAGTCTGCTACCTAAAACTATAAGTAAATCTGCATTTGCTAGTGTTAAATTAGCATGACGATTTCCATAAGTCCCAATCATGCCCACAAAAGATTCATGATCATGAGGAAATGCATCCAAACCCATTAAAGAAGTTACAACAGGTATTCCTGTTTTATCAACGAATTTGAGGATTTCTTCTTCTGCATGGGATAGTCGGATACCTCCACCAGCTAAAATAACAGGTCTTGAAGATTCACTAATAAATTTTAAGATATCCTTAATTATTTCAGAATCTATGGATTCATTAAAGATATTTATATTTTCATATGAGCTTATTTTGGATGGATCAATGTCTGCTCGTTGAATGTTTAATGGAATATCTAAAAGAACGGGTCCTGGACGCCCATCACGTGCAGTATGGATATATTTTTCAAGTGTGTATTTAATACATTTTTCATCTGTTATAATTTCTGCATCCTTAACAATAGGTTTTACTATACTTACTATGTCAGTTTCTTGAAAGCCAATCTGTCTAACATCTTTATCAAATTTAAATTCGTATGTATTCACCTGACCAGTAATGAATAAACTTGGAATGGAATCAAAGAAACAACTACCAATACCAGTTATTAAATTAGTAGCACCAGGCCCACTTGTAGCCATTGCCACTCCAACATTCCCACTAACTCTGGAATAACCTTCTGCAGCTATAGCTGCAGCCATCTCATGATGCATAGGGACGGAGGATATGTCAGTTCTATCATACAATGAGTCAATGATATGTCCTAAGGCCCCTCCACAAACCTCAAAAATATGAGTTACTCCTTCTTCAACAAGAAAATCAATGATATAATCCGATAGTTTCATTTTATCTCCTTATAATTTGTATAACTGTGAATTCTTTTCAAACCATTTTATTGTTTTAGATAAACCTTGCTCTAAACTAAATTTAGGTTTCCATTTTAAAATTTTATTAGCTTTAGTTATGTTTGCTTGCCATATTTCTGGTTCATTAAGCCATTTGGATTCAGATCCCCATTTAGCGTCAACTTTATTACCAGTCATTTCAATTATTTTGTTTACTACTTCACCTATTGAATGTTGGATTCCTTGCCCTATATTGAATATGTCCCCTCTAAATTTGACTTTTTCAGCGGTTTTTATATATGAATCTATTACATCGTCAATAAATATAAAATCTCGTACATAATGGGGAGATGTAACTTTTGGATTCTCATTTTTTAGGCATGCCATAATTACGGATGGGATTAATCTAGTTGGAGATTCATAGTATCCATATGGAGAAAATAACCTAAGTGTTACAATTGGTAACTCTTCTCTTCGTGCAATTGACTGACAATATAAGGTTGATGCGGCCTTTGATACTCCATAATCGTTAGCTGGCTCTAGCATATCATTTTCTTCCATAGGGCCTGATTTAATTCCATATTCTGATGAGGAGCTAGTGTTAACAAAAAGTTCAAAATCTGCTTTTTTGCAAGCATTAACCAAATTGAATGTTCCAATAAAATTAGATTTGATAATGAGATTACTATCTTTTTGAAAGGGACTACCTCCATAAGTAGCTAGGTGAAATATTATTGAAGGTTCAATTTTTGAAACAATCTGGATTAATTTCTCATGTTCCAGTAAATCAACATTGTAAGCATTAAGATCTTTAAGTAAATCGTTAATTCGCCATTTATCAGAGCTTTCTCTTGTAATAATATGGACATTTGCTCCAAGATCTAAGGATTTTCGTACTATATTTGCCCCTACGAATCCTGTAGCGCCAGTAATTAATATATCCTTATTTTTAAGTTCAACCATCAAATTCACCTATAAATTTATATCTAAACCATCAAAAGATACAATTATATTCTTAAAAGAATCTTTGGTTTGAATAGCGATATATTTTCGCTCATCAATAGAGCTATAAATGTTAGCATCGAAGTGTGTCAAAGCTAATCTTTTAGCTCCAGATTTTTCCGCGATTTTAATTGCATCTTCAGGGTTTAAATGGGGCCAATCAGGATTACTTTGCCCCATTTTTAAAGAACATTCAGTAATAAGTAAATCTGCATTTTCTGCAAGTTTATAAACATTTTCAGAGGTTCCTGTATCTGTACAGTAGGCAATTATCTTATCGTCAATTTCAAACCGGTAGCCCATACATCTGGATGAATGAATCAAGTATTTAGATTCCACAATAAATGGAACATGATGTATTCCTTCATCTATTTCATAAACCTCAACTTTAAATGGTAATTTATCGAAAGGAACAGTATATGGTTCATTTACAAATGTGTTGAGAATTTTTTTGCTTCCAGGTTGTCCGTAGATGTTAATTTCTTGATTAAAATTAAATTTAGATAGTATATGGAGTCCTTCGATATGATCAATATGGAAATGACTTAAAAAAAGAAATATGGGTTTTTTACTTGATTCTGGTATGAAATTATTTAGTTTATGAATTCCATTTCCTGCATCTAAAATTATGAAATAATCTTCTGTTTCTATAAGTGTACAGGTTGTATTTCCTGTCTTTGTGTCATACCACCCATTAGTCCCCAGAAAGGTCACTTTCATTTGATTCACTTGTGTTTTATTTATTGAAAAATTCTTTGTACCAATTAACTGTGTTTTTTAGGCCTTCATCCATGTTGTATAGTGGTTTCCAGTTTAACATTTCTTTAGCTTTCTTTGCAGAGAGATACTGACTCTCTATTTCGTTACTGGCTTCATTTAATATAATTGGTTCTAGATCACTATTCATCACGTTGAGAATTCTGTTTACAATCTCTAAAACATTCATAGGGTCTTCGTTACTAAAATTAAAAGCTTCACCGGACACATTTTTATTTTCCATATTCTCAGCTAACGATAAATAAGCTTCGGCACCATCCTCAATATAAAAATAATCCCTAACCATTTTACCATTGCTTCTAATTATGGGTCTTTCATTGTTTAAAATGGATTTAATTGTTCCAGGTACAATTCTATTGAAATTTAAGTCACCACCACCATAAAAATTACCGCAACGAGTCACACAGACAGGTAATGCATATGTTTCATAATATGATCTGCATATTAAGTCTGCACAGCTTTTTGAAACATCATAGGGGTGTCTACCTTCCAAAGGTGTGGATTCATCATAAGGAAGCACTTCCTGATCGCCATAAGCCTTATCGCTTGATGCAAATACTATTCTTTCGATTAAAGGGGATCTTCTACTGGCTTCTAAAACATTCCATGTTCCTTTAATATTGGCATCGAAAGTTGGAATTGGATTTCTGTTTGCAATTGTTACAATAGTCTGAGCAGCCAGATGAAAAACAGAATCAATTTCATATTCATTTAAAACTCGTTCTAAGAAGAAATAATCCTCAATATCTCCCCTTACAGTTGTTATTTCATTAACAAAACCAGACCAGTTTAAATTTGATTTAGGTACTAAATCTCTAATTAATCCTACTACATTGGCTTCTTTTTCCACTAATGATTTTGTAAGCCAAGATCCAAGTAAACCAGTACAGCCAGTTATAAGAACATTTTTATCTTTCCAGAATCCTTTAGACAATTATTTCTCCTCCTTGTAAGAAATTACCAAACTTTCCATGGAGGGTTAGCATTTTTCCATAGATTATTTAATAATTCAAGTTCTCTGTAAGTATCTACGCATTGCCAGAATTTTTTATTACTGTATATCATTAACTCTCCATCAGCTGCTAATTTTTCTAAAGGTTCTTTTTCTAGAATACAACTATCATCATCAGTTAAATATTCAAAAAATTCCGTATTTAGCACGAAGAATCCGCCACTTATTAAACCTTCTTTGGTCTGCGGCTTTTCAGTAAATTCTGTAACTTGATCACCTTCTATGGTTAATTCACCAAATCGGGATGGAGGATGTACTGCAGTCATTGTTCCTATTTTTCCATGGGATTTATGGAATTTAAGGAGCTCTTTAATATTAATATCTGCAACTCCATCTCCATAGGTCAGCATGAATGTATCTTCATCAATGTATTTTTCTATTTTTTTAACACGACCGCCGGTTTGTGTTTCTTCGCCAGTATCTGCGAGTGTTACAGTCCAATCAGCCTCTTCGTGGTTACTATGAACTTGAATGCTTTCAAAGTTACCTAACTGGATTGTAAAGTCGTTGTTCATCATTTCATAATTCAGGAAATATTCTTTAATCATGTTTCCTTTGTACCCAAGGCAAATAACGAAATCTTTGAATCCGTAAGCGGCGTATATTTTCATAATATGCCATAATACTGGTCTGTTTCCTATTTGTACCATCGGTTTAGGGCGAACTTCAGTTTCTTCCCGTAATCTTGTTCCTTTCCCACCACATAAAATAACTGCTTTCATCAACATCACCTGTATCCATATGATCTATTATTTAAGTAGTCTAATTTAGTATAAAATATTATAATTAACTTGATTTCAAATACTTGGATTTTTCAAAATACAATTTTTTAAGTTATTTAAATTTAAAAATTATTTTTGAACCATTCGACAGTATCCATCAAATCGTCCTTAAAATCGTAATCAGGATCAAATCCAAATGATTTTGCTTTAGATATATCAGCTATGGAATGTTTTATATCTCCAGGGCGTTTTTTTTCATATATTGGCATAATATCTGAACCTATCGTGTTGTTTATTATTTCAAAAAGTTGATTAATGGTCGTGCTTTTTCCAAGACCTATGTTAAATGCACCTGTTTCTTTAGATTCGGCTGCAAGGATGTTAGCATCGACAATTTTTTTTACGGAAATAAAATCTCTGGTCTGTTCTCCGTCACCGTATATAACTGGCCTTTTATTTTTAAGTATTTTATCAATGAATATAGGAATAACTGCTGCATATTGGGAGTTAGGGTCCTGACGCGGTCCGAAAACATTGAAATATCTAAGAGAAATAGTGGGTAAAGCATATATTTTAGAAAATACATTGCAATAAAGTTCTCCTGTAGCTTTGGTGACAGCATAAGGAGATAAAGGGTTGATCTGGTCATTTTCGTTAATAGGTAATGATTTCGTATCACCATAAACTGCAGAAGATGAAGCAAAAACCAATTTTTTAATTTCACAATTTTTTGCAGCTTCAAGCACTTTTAAAGTCCCTGTAATATTTACATTGTTAGAATTAAGAGGTTTTGCCACGCTTTGAAAGACGCCAGTTAATGCTGCCATATGAAAAACGTAATCACAATCTTCAAAAACCTCTTCAAGGTTAATTGAGTTTATACTTCCTAATGTAGTGTCGATTTTGGAAAAATCAAGGTGTTTTATGTTTTCTATTTTCCCGCTAGACTCATCATCAACAATAACAATGTCATTGTTATCATTTAATCTTTCTATGATGTGGGATCCAATAAAACCGAGCCCACCAGTTATTATGACCTTTTTATTTTTCATTTTATTTAATTCCCCAATTAAATTGAATACTTATGAGATATTTAATTAATTTTGTAATAATATAATCTTCTTGTTAAGTATAAAAACTCTTTGTATAACAGATTTATTTATTATTTAGAATTAGAAATATTTATAAATATTCAAGATTAACTGTCATTATTGTATAAACATGATATTTTAATGAAATTAATTTGTTAAATGTTTATTTATAACGGGTGGAAGCAGACTACTGGGAAGCAAGTTCATAGATATTACAGATGAGAAATATGAAAAAAATAAAGAGTTCAATGAAAGGGATAATATGAAAAGGGCTTTAATTACAGGTATAACAGGACAGGATGGTTCATACTTAGCTGAATTTTTGTTAAATAAAGGTTATGAAGTTCATGGGATTATAAGAAGGAGTTCTACTTTTAATACAAAAAGAATTGACCATATATATGTTGATCCTCATGAATCAGGAGCAAAATTATTCCTACATTATGGTGATCTCTCTGATTCTGAACAAGTGAACAATATCATATATAATTTGAAACCTGATGAAATATATCACTTAGGCGCTCAAAGTCACGTACGTGTTAGCTTTGATACTCCAGAATATACTGGGAATGTAACAGCTCTTGGAACAACCAGAATATTAGAAGCCATAAGGAGAAGTGAAAGCAGTATCAAATTTTATCAGGCATCAAGCAGCGAAATGTTTGGTTCATCATCTCCTCCTCAAAGTGAAGAATCTCCTTTCCAACCAAGAAGTCCTTATGCGTGTGCAAAGATATATGCTTACTGGATGGTCAATAATTATCGCGAAGGATATGATATGTTCGCTTCTAATGGTATATTATTTAATCATGAATCTCCCAGACGAGGTGAAACTTTCGTTACTAGAAAAATAACTCGTGCAATTGCATCTATCATCGCAGGAAAACAGGACAAATTATATCTTGGAAATCTGAAATCCAGAAGAGATTGGGGATATGCACCTGAATATGTAGAGGCCATGTGGAAAATATTGCAACAAAATGAACCTGATGACTATGTCATTGGGACTGGTGAAACCTATTCGGTTAATGAATTCGTACAAGAAGCGTTTAATTATGTGGATTTAGATTTTAGCAGATATGTCGAAATTGATCCTAAATATTTCAGACCTACGGAAGTTGAAGTTCTTATAGCAAATCCAAAAAAAGCAAATAAAAAAATAGGTTGGAAACCAAAAATCCAATTTAATGATTTAGTTAAAATCATGGTGGATGCAGATATGCGTGCTGAGGGTTTAGAACCGTTAGGTGAAGGAGATAATATATTAACAAAAAAATTCCCAAATAAATGGTGGGAAGTGGATTAAACATCTTATTTGTTTTATTTTTAGCGATTCTCAACAATGCCCTTGATTTTCAACTTTATTATGATTTTCTGATTTATCAAAATAGTTTTTATACCAGTCAATAGTTTTTTTGAGTCCCTCTTCAAATTTAACTTTTGCCTCAAATCCAAATTCATTTTTGGCGCGGCTCACATCTAAACTTCTTCTGGGCTGACCATCTGGTTTTGAAGTATCCCATATTATTTCATTATCAAAACCTGTAAGTTCAGCAATTAATTCAACTAAATCTTTGATTTTTATTTCAAATCCTGCTCCCAGATTAACTGGTTCGGGTTTGTTATATTTTTGAGTTGCAAGCATTATTCCATCTGCGGCATCTTCCACATACAAAAATTCCCTTGAAGCTTCTCCTGTTCCCCAAACTTCGATCTCTTTTTTATCATTTTTTACACCATCAATGAACTTCCTTATAAGAGCAGGGATGACATGAGAACTTTCCAAATCAAAATTGTCCATTGGACCATAAAGATTAACAGGGACTAAAAATATGGAGTTAAATCCATATTGTGCTCTATAAGCTTGTGATTGGACTAAAAGCATTTTTTTTGCCAAACCGTATGGTGCATTTGTTTCTTCAGGATATCCGTTCCATAGATCTTCTTCCTTAAAAGGTACAGGCGTGTATTTAGGATATGCGCAAACAGTTCCTATTGCAACAAATTTTTCAACATTTTCTTTTCTGGCTGCTTCCATTAATTGAATGCCCATGATAGCATTATCATAAAAGAGTGTAGCAGGATTTTCTCTGTTAAATCCTATACCTCCCACTTTCGCGGCTAGGTGGATTACCACATCAATATCTTTAACAGATTCTATACAATTTTTCATGTCTTTTAGGTCTATTTCTTTACTTCTAGGGATTTTTATATTATTTACATCTACTCCCTTTTCTTTTAATCGTTCTACAACAAAAGAACCCAAAAAACCTGCTCCGCCTGTTATTAAAAACTTTTTTTCATCCCAAAAGGACAATATAACACCCCATATGCCATTAAAATTATATATTTAGATATAAATGTTAATATACATGAATTTTTATATAAACTTTGCATATTACAGGACATGGCAAAAGTTATATATCATTATTAAACATTAAATTAAAGTAATTTTAAAAAAGTATAGCAATAGCTCGGATTAGATTTATATGTTAAGAAAAAGATTATCATATAAGGATAATAATAAAATTATCAGCAGTCACAGCCCTCAATAAAGAAAGAATAGTCAGGAAAACTATCAAATCAATTTTCATAAACAAGTTATGTAAAGATGATATGAAACTTATCTTTTGTGATTCAAAGACGCTATTAGCTTAAATGAAATGAAATATTTACTATCTATGTATTTAAATTGTAATTAAGACATCAAAAAAAAGAATGGAAAACAATTAGGTTCATTTAAATAAGATGAGCGGATACCCTCAGTTAATCTAACAAACAGAAATTTTCAAAGGTATTTTTATGAAAGAAGTGACTTTTTTATTACCTGCATACAACGAAGAAAAATCCATAGGGAATTTGATCTCAAAAATTAAACATTTATATCCTTATTCTAATGTTATTGTTGTCGATAATAATTCAATTGATGGAACTGCCAGGATAGCTGAAAAATGCGGTGCAAAAATCATTTTTGAGAAAAAACAGGGTAAAGCATATGCCATGAAAAAAGGCTTTCAACATTCTGATTCAAAATATGTGGTCATGATCGATGCAGATAATACATATGATCCTAAAGACGCAAGAAAACTGATAGAGCCATTAAAGAGAGGAGATGCCAATATTGTTTTAGGTTCTCGTTTTATGGGCAATATGGAGGATGGCGCAATTAGTAATCTGAATTTTATTGGTAATTGTATTTTAAGTATGGTGGCTAGCTTTTTATTTACTAAAGTTAGTGATGTATGCACAGGTTATTGGGCTTTTGATAAAAAAGCAATAGATTATTTGCTTGATAGGGGCATTAAATCATCTGGCTTTGAAATTGAGGCTGAAATGTTTGCAAAAATATCTAAAGGGAAATTTAAATTTTTAGAAATTCCCATCACTTACAGAAACAGAATAGACGAGCCTAAACTATCATCTTTAAAAGACGGCTTTAGAATATTCAAAACTCTTTGGATAGAAAAAATTACTAAATTGAACTAATTTATTTTTATTTAGGTGTTTATATGAGGATACTAGTTGTTCAAGAATCGGATTGGTTTGAAAGGGGTCCTTTGCAACAAAATCATTTGATGGAAAAATTATCACAAAAAGGTCATGAAATTAGAGTAATAGATCATGAAATATTATGGCCAGAGAAAGAAAAGCAAGAAATAATCTCAAAAAGAGAGGTTTTTGAAGATTCCAGTAGAATATACGAAGGATCCAGTGTTACGGTCATAAGACCCCCTATATTAAAAATATCTCATTTAGATTATATTTCACTTGTTTTTTCGAGGAAAAAGGAAATTGAAAGGCAGGTAAAAGAATTTAAACCGGATGTTATAGTGGGATTTTTCATGTTAAATGCTTATTTAGGGATGAAAGCTGCTAAAAAACATGATTTACCTTTTATCTATTACTGGATCGATATCTATCATTCTCAAATACCTTTCAAGTTATATAGGCCTACTGGAAAAATGATTGAAGGTAAGGTTTTAAGAAATTCAAATGCCGTGATAGCGATTAACGAAAGATTGCGAGAAAAAGTAATTGAACTGGGAAGTAACCCCAGTTCGACCTATGTAGAACGGGCAGGTTTGGATTTTAATAGGTTTAATTTTGAAATAAGTGGAAGTAATATCAGAAAAGAACATGGTATTGGCGAAAATGATGTTGTTATAGGTTTTGTTGGAGTTCTCTATGATTTTTCTGGTTTAAAAGAAATTGCTGAGGGATTCGGTAAAATAAAGGATAAATATCCTCATATTAAGCTCCTATTTGTAGGTTATGGGGACGCATCCATGGAATTGGAAAAAATTAAAAGAAAATATGGAATGGATAACAATTTGATTTTAACTGGTCGCCAGCCATACGATAAAATTCCAGAATTTATATCTGCTTTTGATATCTGTATTCTTCCAGCACACAAAATTGAGATAATGATGGATATAGTGCCAATCAAAATGTATGAGTATATGGCAATGGAAAAACCAGTTATAACCACAAAACTACCGGGAGTAATGAAAGAATTTGGAGATAACAACGGAGTTTTATATGTTAACGAACCTGAAGATGTCTTAAAGAAAGCAATTGAATTAATTGATTCAAACAGCATTTCATCCGAAGGAAAAAAAGCAAGAAGATTTGTTTCGGATAATGACTGGGACAAAATTGTAGATCATTTCGAAAATATTGTGGAGAATTTAAAATGAACGATTATTATGCATATATATCCAAAATCACTGATTTAAAGGAAGACATAGAAAAAAGTTTAAAATTCATAAAGTGGAAAAAGTATGTTAAAAAGGATTCTACAGTTTTTATAAAGCCAAATTTTACATTTCCCTATTACAAAGAAGGTATAACAACTTCTCCCATACTAATTGAATATTTTTTAGAAATTTTAAAGGATAGAGCTGAAAATGTTATTTTAGGAGAGTCAGATGGAGGTAATGATTCATTTAAAGCTGAAGATGCTTTTAAAGGCCATGATATGTACAGAATATGTAGAGATAACGGCGTAGAGCTACTTAATTTATCAAAAGAACCTTCAAAATTTGTAGAAGAGAACATTAATGGCAAAAAAGTGAAAGTAGAACTTCCAAAACTTCTTCTTGACGATGTAAATTGCTTTATTTCACTTCCAGTTTTAAAAGTGCATGTAATGACAAACGTTACATTGAGCATAAAAAACCTTTGGGGTTGTCATCCTAACTCTATGAGATGTCTACACCATAAAAATTTGAGTGAAAAACTAACTTTGATTACAAAGTGCTTAGATCCAAAAATAATATTAATGGATGGTATATATGCATTAGATGGTCATGGACCAATGTATGGTGAAGCAAAAAAGGTTGATTTAATTTTATCTTCAAATAACTCTGTTGCAATAGATTCTTTGGGTGCTAATGTAATGGGAATGCCAGTAAAAGATGTGGAACACATATTAACAGCTGAAAAAGAAGGTTTAGGCACAACTAATCTCGAGGACATTCAAATTAACACTAATTGGAACGAATTTCAGATGCAATTTGATCTAAACAAAACATTCATTGACATGCTAAATGTTCCTCTCTTTAAAAGCGAAACTTTAGCTAAGTTAGCTTATGATTCCAGTATCACACCATTGATCTATAAATTTGTTAGATTTTTAAGGAACTCTGAAGAGCAAAATGTTGCAGATGAGATGAAAAGGTATAACAAATGAAAATTTTGCAAGTTATCCAGTTTTTTACACCTGCCCGAGGCGGTTCTGTTTCAGTAGCATATAATTTATCTAAAGAATTAGCAATGAATGGTCATGAAGTCACTATTATAACCACTGATTTTGAATTTGATCATAATTATGCTGATTCCATACGTAATTCGGGCGTAAATGTAATCCCTTTTAAGTGTTTCATGAATCTCAGTCTTTTTCTATATTCTCCTACCATGAAAAAATGGCTTGAAAATAACATTGAAAGTTTTGATATAATACATATGCACAACTTTAGAACTTATCAAAATAATGTTGTTCATTATTATGCACGAAAGTTTAATATTCCTTATATAATGCAAGCACATGGATCTGTCATGGAATTTGTACGTAAAAAATCATTGAAAAAGATTTATGATGTTATTTGGGGATATAAATTACTTAAAGATGCAAAAAAAGTAGTCGCAGTGTCAAATATTGAAGTTGATCAATACAAGGAAATGGGTGTGTCCAATGATTTCATTGAAATCATTCCTAATCCAGTGGATATATCTAAATTCAAAAGATCTCCAAATGGAGCATTCAGGCGTGAAAATGGCATCGCTGACAATTTTAAGGTTATCCTATTTTTAGGTAGACTTAATAAAACAAAAGGAATAGATTTCCTGATAAAAGCTTTTAAAACATTGCTTAAAGACATGGAAAACGTTATTTTAGTTATAGCAGGTCCGGAAGAAAGTTATGGAAAAAAGCTTGAAGAAATGGTTAAAAAGCTTGATATAACTGATAATGTAATGTTTGTAGGACATGTAAAAAATGTTTCGGAAGCATATAGTGCAGCTGATGTTTTAGTTTATCCATCTATCTATGAAATTTTCGGCTTAGTTCCTTTCGAAGCTTTATTATGTGGTACTCCAGTTATAGTCACTGAAGAATGTGCCTGTGGAGAGATTATAAATGAGGCAGGTTGTGGACTTTTAGTTAAATATGGAGATGTTGAAGATTTAAAAGATAAAATTAAATACGTTCTTACAAGTAGTAATGAGACAAATGAAAGGGTGGAGAAAGGGAAAAAATATATTTTTAATAATTTAAATAAGGAAATAATTGTCAAAAATATGGAAAATTTATATAGGGCTGTTATTTCTTATAAATAAAATGAATAATCCTATTTGGTCAACGACTAGAAAAATAATGAATTTACTTGTATTTTATTAACAATACAAGTTTTTACTCTTTTTTGATATTAATTTCATTTGGAAACACTATTAAAATGAAAATTTAAGACATTATTTCTTTCCATCCGAAAAGCTGAGATTTAACGGCTTTTGATAAAGAGTTTAATTTAGCTGGAAAGGCGAATTTCTGATTTTTAAAATTTTTATGGATTTTAATTATGGTGATCATACCATAAATCATCAAAATAGCAGATATGATTTTATCAAAATATCTTGAAAAATAATAATATGAATTAAATTGTTGCCCATATTTTTTCTGAACATCTCTAAGCTCAGAATCTACATCTTCAGGCAAGCTTTTGGTTTTAGTATTCATATGAACTCTGTAACCGGATAAAATCTCATTTACATGCTTAAATTTAAATCCAGCTTTCACCAGTCTTAAGTAGTATTCATGATCCATAGGTAAGTTAATTGTCACGTCTAATTTATGTGACTTAACCACTTTTTTCCTAAAAAAGGAGGATGGCTGGAAAAAGAATTGGTATCTGCGCAGACGATTAAAACTGAACCATGGAACAGCATGGTAAACACTTAAAATCTGCCCATTTTCATCAATAAACACACCATCACCATAAATAATCCCCACATCGCCGTATTTTTCGAAATTTCCCACAACTTTACTAATCACAGTTTTATCAAAGTATACGTCATCAGAATTAAGCCAGCAAACTATTTCTCCTTGAGCCATTTCAAATCCCTTATTTAAGGCATCTGTTTGACCATCGTCAGGTTCAGAAACCCACTTTAAATTATATTGTTTTTCATATTTTTTCAAGATGTCTAAAGTGTTGTCTGTGGAAACACCATCCATAACAATGTGTTCAATGTTTGTATAATCCTGATTAATGATGCTTTTGATTGTATCTTCAATAAAATGACCCTGATTATATGATGGGGTTATGATAGTTACCAATGGGGATTTATTCAACTAATCACCTTCATTTAACATTTCTTCTTTTAATTTATCATATTTTTGCTCTATTGTTTCTAAATTAATATCATTTTCAAGTTCCCACAGTTTTGCTTGAGTATTAAATAAGAAAAAACAATACTGCAGGGTCATGATAAATCCAGCCCATCCTGATTTCCAGCCGCTATTTATAAAATAGTATCTAAAAAATGTTGCTATTGGAATTAGGAGTAGTCTAAAGGGTGAAAATTTAATATTATTTTCAAAATTATCTTTTGCTTCTATGTCAGAATATTTATTATGGTTAATTTCAAACTTGCTGATGTTATAAGTACTAAAATGATGTACAGAATATTTATTTTTCATTGGTAGATGAAATATTTCATCCTTTGAAACAACAATCTCACCAAAGCCATGAATTTTATTATTTTCGAAATTTATTGCTCCTTTTTTGAAGAATCTTGGTAGCTCAGCATTTTCTAAATATAATTTTTTTAATCCATAATGATAATTTCTTCGGGCAATGTAGACTACTTTGTATTTATCTTGAATTGATAACTCTACTAACTTTTTTAAAAGCGTTTTAGGTGCCAGCTCATCCACAAATGCAAAATAAACCCAATCTGTATGAACTTTATCAAAAACAAAGTCAGTAACCTCTTTATTTTCAACCCATCCTGGATTTTTATATTGATATATTAAATCTGTATATTTTTCAGCAATTTTTATAGTATTATCAGTACTGTAATTATCGATTATCATTAATTTACCATAATCCTTGAAACATCTTAAAACATATTCTATTCTTTCTTCTTCATTATAAGCAAAAATTACAAATGTAATGTTTTTATCTTTCAAATATTCCTTAGGCAATTTGTTTCCTCCGAATATTTATTTCCAAACTTATGGTGAGGTTTTTGTTTATAGACTTTTTAATAGTACGAGTTCTCTATGTATGTGTCTACATGTTGCCAAAAGCAGTCAGGTAGTAGAGCATTAGTTCTTTGGCTGATAATAATTTTTCTAAAGGTTATTTTCTATCATTAAAAATACTTTTTTTATACATTTTATCTCTATCTTCAATAACTCTTTAATATCTAATTATATTGTTACAATTGTTAGGTTTTTCTTTTCAAACAAAAAAGGCCTAAAGCATAATTATTTTCTGAAGGTTCGACTTCTTTGGCTTCGGTTTCTTCACATTTAACAAAAACGTTTTCAGAATTATTTTTATAGTACTCTTCATCGATGACTTCAAAATAATTATTAATCTCTTTGAAAAGTTTTCCTTCTTTATTATAAACTCTATGTAATGGATGTATGAGTTTTTCCTTTCCGTAAGGTATTGTAAGAATTAAAATTCCTTCATCAACTAAGATTTCCTTTGTTTTCAGAATGGCATTTATATCACCACTGATATAATTGGGAGAATTAAAACGCCCTTCCAAACCAATATGTTCGATAGTTGAACACATTACGCAAATGTCATAATTTGAGGGAAATTTAAACGAAATGAAATCACCAGATATATAATTGACATTTCCTTTATAAGGTAATTTTTGGTTTAAATCAATGCCATCTACTTTGAAATTCATTTCACTGATAATGCTTGTTAATGGGGATGCAAAACAACCAACATCAAGGACGCTTTGATATTCTTGATTTAATTTGGTTAAATGCCGGATTATATAAGCATATTCAATGCATCTATCACCTGTTAATGGGATTTCCATTGGATCAACTTGAAAATATTTTTTAAATTTGTATGCGAGTTTAATTAATACGTTTTTTAACATTTAATCACCATAAGTTAATCAGACTATAACTACTTATGTTTGCTTGGTTACTATTATTTATTTGTTTTGAATCCATCCACTTAAAATTGCCCTTATATTTGTCAATAGATAAATCCTAAACTGAATTACTTGTTCAAAAAATTGATTTTATCTTTTAAATATCATTTTTTATCAATTTCATTTAACATTTCTTTTAATATATTCAAATATTGT
This sequence comes from Methanobacterium sp., assembly GCA_016222945.1. Taxonomy (NCBI): domain Archaea; kingdom Methanobacteriati; phylum Methanobacteriota; class Methanobacteria; order Methanobacteriales; family Methanobacteriaceae; genus Methanobacterium; species Methanobacterium sp. The sequence continues at coordinate 298,920 of JACRPY010000004.1, forward strand.
GGTTATGATGCTTCGTAGCCCATAGAATTATCAACTTTGGCATACTTATCACCAAGCTTCTTAAGACACCCAAATTTTTTTATCTGGAGTAAATGATTAAGTGTTTCCATAGAAACCTATTTATAATCACCATTAAATAACTAAAAATAATAAATTTTATTTATAATATCTCAAAAGGACATATACACATAAAAAACTCGGGGTAACATATGAAAGTCAACACGCAAAAATTGTTTAAATTAAATGATTGGAAAATTAAGAACTTTTTAATCTTTGTGCTGGTAATTCAAGTTATGATGTGGGTTTTGATTTTTTTCGATTTGAATATAGCAATAATAAAACCATTGATTGGATTTATCTATCTCACATTTATCCCTGGTTTTTTAATACTCAGATCCATTCAATTACATAAATTATCAACCACAAAAACGATTTTATATGCAGTTGGATTGAGCTTGGTTACAGTAATGTTCGTAGGATTTTTTATGAATATGATTTATCCTTTATTTGGAATGCATAAACCAATTTCAATTGTCCCTTTAATAGTAACCATGAGTATTTTAGTACTTTTTTTATGTGTTTTAAGTTATATAAAAGATAAAGAATTCTATGATCAAAGTTTTGCTGATAGAATTAATCTTTTATCTCCTAAATTTTTATTATTACTTTTAATTCCTTTTTTAGCGATATTTGGAACATATTCTGTCAATTTTTACCATAACAATTTGATTTTGATGATTTTGATTTTAATAATTGGATCGATAGCAGTTTTAGTAGCTTTTGGGAAAATTCCTAAAAAATATTATCCTTTTACTGTTTTTATAATTGCTCTATCACTTTTATACAGTCAATCATTAATATCCCCGTATATTTGGGGGGCTGATGTTGCTGCTGAATATTATTTATCTCATTTAGTTCAAATAAATGCTATATGGAACCCGAACATACCTTGGCAATATAATGGTATGTTAAGTGTGGTTATGATTCTTCCGATATACGCAATTATATTGGATACAAATATTATTTGGATTATAAAAATAATTTATCCTTTCTTTTTAGCTTTAGTACCTTTTGGATTATA